>DASXGY010000203.1:0-12315 GCA_036488835.1 Acidobacteriaceae bacterium | reverse complement strand
CGAGCGCTGGTGGAACAAGGTTGAGCAGCGCCACGAGCGCGCCGGCATCGGCGGACTCATCACCGCGGCCGACATCTACCTGAATCCCTGGGAGCTGCAGGGGAAGATCGCCGCGCTCCCCGGCCTCGAGCTCGATCAGCTTGGCGCTGTCGATGTGCTCGACGAAGATCTCAACGCACCGGCAGAGGTCAGCTTCCCCTCGCGGCCCACGCTCCGCTTCCACGGTTCGATCCCCACCTTCATCGAGCAGTTGAAGTCGCTCGCCACACAAGAGCATCGCGTCATCATCGCCGCGCCCAACCAGGGTGAAGTGGAACGCCTCGCCAACATGTTGCGCGAATATGGCCTGGCCTATCGCCTGGGCTCGCGCACACAGCACACCGGCTCGGAGACCATCTACGACGAGTCCAGCTACCTGGGCGGCGACATGCGCACGCCCATCATCGTGCGCACCGCCATCGCCAATGGCGTCAGCTTCCCCGATGCCAAGCTCGTCATCATCGGCGCGAACGATCTCTCGGACGACGCCGATGTTGCCGCACGCCCGGTGCCTACCCGCTCCAAGTCGAAGACCGCCGCCTTCGTCTCCGACTTCCGCGACCTCACCGTCGGTGACTACGTTGTCCACGTAGAGCACGGCATCGGCCGCTACCACGGCCTGAAGGAGATCCAGCAGGACGGCCTGAACGTCGAATTCATGGTGCTCGAGTTCGCCGACGCCGCACGCCTCTACGTACCGCTCACGCGCCTTGACCTGATCCAGAAGTACCGCTCCACGGATGCCGGGCCGGCGCCGGTGCTGAACAAGCTAGGCGGCCAGCAGTGGGCCAAGACCAAGGCGCGCGTCAAGAAAGCCATGGCCGACATGGCCGACGAGCTGCTGAAGCTCTACGCACAACGCCGCGCGGCCGAGGGCCACCCATTCCCGCCGGACAACGAGTTCCAGCGTGAATTCGAAGACGCCTTCGACTACAACGAAACCGACGACCAGCTCTCGGCCATCGCGGATATCAAGCGCGATATGGAATCGAATATGCCGATGGATCGCTTGCTGTGCGGCGATGTCGGCTACGGCAAGACCGAGGTGGCGATGCGCGCCGCCTTCAAGGCGGTGCAGGACTCCAAGCAGGTAGCCATCCTGACCCCCACCACCGTGCTCAGCTTCCAGCACTACGAAACCTTCCGCCACCGTTTTTCGCAGTTCCCCATCACGGTCGAGATGATCTCCCGCTTCCGCACCCCGAAGGAGCAGAAGGTCATCCTCGAAAAGCTCGAAGCCGGACAGATCGACATCCTGATCGGCACCCATCGTCTGCTCTCGAAGGACCTGAAATTCCAGGACCTCGGCCTGCTGGTGGTCGATGAGGAGCAGCGCTTCGGCGTCCGTCATAAAGAGCGGCTGAAACAGCTTCGCCAGCAGATCGATGTGCTCTCCATGTCCGCCACGCCCATCCCGCGCACGCTGCACATGTCACTCGTTGGTTTACGAGATATGAGCGTCATCGAGACGCCGCCGAAGGACCGCATGGCGATCCAGACCGTGGTGGCTAAATTTGATGAGAAGCTGATCCGCACGGCCGTCGAGCTCGAACTCGAACGCGGCGGACAGATCTATTTCGTTCACAACCGCGTGGAGACCATCTACGAGCTCGCTGCAAAGATCCAGGAACTCGTTCCACAGAGCCGTGTGATCGTCGGCCACGGGCAGATGGGTGAAGCGGAGCTCGAGAAAACACTGCTCGCCTTTATGAATCATGAGTTTGATGTCTTCGTCGCTACCACGATCATCGAGAACGGCATCGACATCCCGCTCGCCAACACTATCATCGTGAATCGCGCGGACCGCCACGGGCTTTCCGAGCTCTATCAGTTGCGCGGACGCGTCGGCCGCTCCAATCGCCGTGCGTATGCGTATCTGCTGATCCCTCCTGAACAAGAGCTGACCGACGTGGCACGGCGCCGCCTCGCCGCACTCAAGGAGTTCTCCGACCTCGGCGCGGGATTCAAGATCGCTGCGCTCGACCTGGAGCTGCGCGGCGCAGGCAACATGCTTGGCGGCGAGCAGAGCGGCCACATCGAAGCAGTCGGGTTCGAGATGTACACGTCGATGCTGGAAGAGGCTGTTTCCAAGCTGAAGGGCGAAGAGAAGCGCGATCATGTGACGACGCAGCTCAATCTCGGCATCAGCCTGCGCATCGACGAGAGCTACATACCGGAGGAAAATCAGCGCCTGCGGGTCTACAAGAAAATCGCCGGTGCGCTGGACGAGGCGACGCTCGCCGATCTGCGCGCGGAGCTCGAAGACCGCTACGGAGCCCTGCCGGAGAGTGTGATGCACCTGCTCGATGCTGCGACGTTGCGCCTGACCTCCGAGCGGCTCGGCGTACAGCAGATCGATCGCAAGCGGGATCAGCTCCATATCCGCTTCAGTGAGAAGGCCGAAGTGGACCCCGGCCGCCTGATGAAGCTCGTCGCACGCAACGCCAAGAAAGGTGCGCAATTTACGCCCCAAGGCGTGCTGCGCTTCCCACTCGCCGGCACCAAGCCGCCAGACATCTTTCAGGAGGTTCACGCGCTGCTCGAACAGCTCGCGCTCGAGCCCGCCACCGTTTGACGATCGCTCACTTCAGGAGACCACGTTGACGAAATCCCGTTTGGCTCACTTTGCCGGGGCCGCTTTGCTTGCCACAGGCGTTTCACTCTCTGCTTCTATCTCCCATGCGGCAGACAAGGGCAGCGCCGCGTGGAATTCGCTCGCCGATCAATATTTCGAGTCGGTCTATTTTCCTTATCAACCGACGAACGGAACGCTCGCCGGCTTCCATCAATACGACTCGCAACTGGAGCGCTACGATCGCGACTCGATCGCGAAGCAGACGGCAGCGCTGCATGCCTTCGAGCGCCGGGTCTCTGCATTTCCAAAAGATGGCCTGGATGAGTGGACGGCAGGCGATCGCCAGCTCGTGCTCAACAACATCCACAGCACGCTGCTGGAAATTGAAACGATCAAGCCCTGGCAAAAGAACCCAGACATCTACTCCACCGGCATCACCGGCAGTGCGTTCGCGTTGATGGAACGCAAGTTTGCGCCGCCCGAAGATCGCTTGCGTTCGCTCATCGCGCGCGAGCACCAGATGCCGGCCGCACTCACGGCCGCACGCGCGAATCTCCACGATTGTCCGAAAATTTATACTGAAATCGCGCTCGAGCAACTACCCGGGGACATCAACTTCTTCCGCAACGACGTACCCGCTGCCTTCTCCGAAGTCAAAGACCAGAAACTCCTATCCGCATTCAAGCAGAGCAACGCTGCGGTCATCGATGCACTCAGCAGTTACGAATCATGGATGAAGAGCGATCTGCTGCCGCGTTCGAACGGAGACTTCCGCATCGGCAAAGACACCTTCGCCCTCAAGCTTCTTTACGACGAAATGGTGACGACGCCGCTCGATCAGTTGCTCCAGATTGGATACGCAGACCTGCATAAAAACCGGACGGCATTCGATGCGCTCGCGCATGAGGTCGATCCCGGTAAGACTCCGCAGGAGGTGCTGCTCATGCTGGGCGAAGATCACCCTTCGCCCGATCAATTGCTCGCCAGTTTCCGTGATACCTTCAACGGCTTGATCGAGTTCATACGCGCGAAACACATCGTTACGATTCCGTCCGATGTGCGGCCCACGCTCGAAGAGACGCCGCCGTTTATGCGCGCAACCACGCAAGCCTCCATGGACACGCCTGGCCCATTCGAAACTCACTCTACGACCGCATACTTCAACGTGACATTGCCGGAGAAGTCCTGGAACGCCGAGCGCACTGGCAACTACATGCATGCGTTCAATCGCGGCACGCTCGTCAGCACGTCCGTGCACGAAGCCTATCCGGGGCATTATGTTCAGTTCCTCGTGTTGCCGGAGGTGCACTCAAAAGCCCGCAAGCTGCTCGGAGCGAACACGGATGTCGAAGGATGGGCGCACTACTGCGAGCTGATGATGCTCGACCAGGGCTATGGTCAGCCCGGCGCCGGCGCGAAGGATGATCGTGAAGCCAAACTGATCCGCCTTGGACAGTTGCAGGACGCATTGCTCCGCGATGCGCGCTTCATCGTCGGCATCCAGATGCATACCGGGAACATGACTTTGGAACAGGCCAGAAGCTTCTTCGTGAATGAAGGCTATCAGTCACGCGAGATCGCCGACGTAGAGACGAGGCGCGGCACCGCCGACCCGACATACCTCTACTACACGCTCGGCAAGCTGGAGATTCTCAAGCTGCGCGCAGATGTGGAGAAGAAGGAAGGGCAAGACTTCTCCCTCGAGCACTTCCATGATGAATTTCTACGCCAGGGCTTCCCGCCCATTGCCATCATTCGCCGTGCCATGCTCGGTGACGATTCACCTGCGCTTTAGCTTCTGCGCAACAGCAGATGAAATTCGTTTTCTGCGGCTGCTCTCGGGCAACTCCAGCTTGCTCTTCCCGCGTCCGTATAATCGTCACAGCAGGTCCGCGATTCACGCGAGCATCACCTAACCCAGAAGGGCTTCCACAATTTCATGAGCAAAAAGATTCGTAAGGCAGTCTTTCCGGCTGCTGGTCTGGGCACACGCTTCCTGCCGGCAACGAAGGCCATTCCCAAGGAGATGCTGGCACTCGTAGACAAGCCCCTGATCCAGTACGGCGTCGAAGAAGCCTTGGCCGCAGGCATCGACGAGATCATCATCATCACCAGCCGCGGCAAGTCGGCCATCGAAGACCACTTCGACGTCAGCTTCGAGTTGGAGAGTAGCCTGGAATCCCGCGGCAAGACGGAACTGCTCGAGCTCACGCGCAAGGTTTCGAACATGGTCCACATCTCGTATGTGCGCCAGAAGCAGGCCCTCGGCCTGGGACACGCCGTGCTGCAGGCACGCGACATGGTGGGCGATGAGCCTTTCGCTGTCGTTCTGCCCGACGACATCATCGATGCCGCCACGCCATGCCTGAAGCAGATGGCCGACGTATTCAACCAGGTCCAGTCCAGCGTTCTCGCAACGCAGATCATCGAGGGCCCGGCCATCTCCTCATACGGCGTACTCGACTGTGACACCGTAAAAGACAATCCGCGCCTTCATGGCGTAAAGGGGCTGGTAGAAAAGCCGAAGCAGCAAGACGCGCCGTCGAAGAACGCGATCATCGGTCGTTACATCCTGACGCCGCACGTCTTCGAGTTGCTCGAACACATTCCAAAGGGTGCAGGTGGAGAGCTGCAGTTGACCGACGGTATCAAAGGCCTGCTCGAAACCGAAAAGGTCTTCGGCTACACCTTCGAGGGCAAACGCTATGACGCCGGCGATAAGGCCGGCATGCTGCAGGCCACGGTCGATTTCGCGCTCAAGCGCAGCGATCTCGGTCCTGGCCTGCGGGAACACCTGAAACAGATCAAGCTCTGACGAGCTCGCGTGTGCGGTCAAGATGGAGCGTGACAGCGATTTTGATTTGCCTTCCAGCAAGGCTTTCGAGAGAGAAAGCCATTTGTGGCATCTCCCATTTGTGGCATCTCAAGGAGTAGCTCAACGGCCGAATACGCTCATTGAACCGGCGGCCCGGCAGCATGCGGCGGCCGTCGTGAGTGATGCTCACAAATTGGAAAATCGGACCAGATTCCCGGCTCCTTCTGAGCACCTGCTCGCGAATCGTCGACTAGCTTGCAAGAAGCTTACTGATATCATCCGATCAATCGGATTGGTAAAGAAATGGATCGAAGGACACGAATCCTGACCGGGCTGAACGTAGGTGATTCGGTAGGTGTCGAGATCGGTGCGCTCGACAAGCCGCTCGTGACGCGGGACATGGGGGAGGTCCTATACGTTGATCACGCCGACACCGCTACGCTGCGGAAGAAATACGAAGGAGATGCCGGCGTGCGAGCGGACGCCATTGTCGACGTCGATGGTGTTTGGGGCAACAACACGCTACTGGAAGCCATCGGTGGCCGAAAAGTCGATTATGTGCTCGCATCGCATGTCATCGAGCACGTGCCTGATTTGGTTACGTGGCTGAACGAGCTGGAATCCATTCTCATGCCGGGTGGACAGATCCGCTTCGCGATTCCCGATATGCGTTACACCTTCGACTGTCTCAGGCGCGAGACAGTCTTTTCGGATGTGCTGCCAGCCTACATCGTACATGCGCGGCATCCAATGCCTCGCGAGGTTATGGACTTCATTTGTAACGCTGCCGATGTGAGATCAGACCTGCTTTGGCACAAGCCCGCCAAGCGGGCAGTCTCTAGAAAGCTGTACCTCTTTGCCGACGCCGCACGACTCGGCGAGGCTTCAATGCGCGGCGAGTATCACGATGTGCACTGCTGGACATTCACCCCCGCGAGCTTCGCGCGCTTGATGAACGAGATCGGCGCTGCGGGTCTGTCGAATCTGGCGTGCCGCGCTTTTACCGATACCCCAATAGGTGGGATGGAGTTTTACGTTTCGGTGGCGGTCTACGCGATGGCCGATTCTCTGCCATGGATGCAGATGGAGCGCGAGGCCCGTCCTAAGGGGAGTTCTGGCCTGCTGCGGCCATTCTTTACTAGCCTGCATCCGCGCGTGCTAAGGCCGAAGCTACAGCGATTTGGCGGCCGCTATTGCCCTTCGCTGCTAGAGCGTGCGAGGCAGGCGCTCCGGACATAACGCTCGACTCAAGAAGGCAATTGTTGTGGTGGGCCCAGAGGGATTCGAACCCCCAACCAAGGGATTATGAGTCCCCTGCTCTAACCGTTGAGCTATGGGCCCTTCAAGGAGGACGAAGCAGAGACTATCCTGCGTCCTCGCCTCTGCGCAACGCAAGTGCGCTTTTTCGTCGCATTGCAGATTTGATTCTAACGATCGTCAAGCGGCCGCCATTTGCTAAGCGGAGCATCGCATGTGTGAAACGGTATACACTGGCGCCGATCCGCAATCCATCGCACAGGCTGGCACGCAGGCACCATGCAGCGACGCGATCTCCTGAAATTGGCGGCGCTCACCGCCGGCGCCGCCGCTGCGCAGCAGGCTCTCCCCGGCACGCTGGCGCCACCCGATACTCCCAATAGCGCCGTGCGCCGCGTGCTCGTCGTCTTCAAATGCCATCTCGACGTCGGTTTCACGGACACCCAGGCCGCCGTGATGCGGAAATACTTCGATGTCTACTATCCGCAGGCCATCGAGACCTGCGCCGCGCTCCGCCGCGCAGGCGGCGACCGCTACACCTGGACGACTGGTTCGTGGCTGCTTTACGAATATCTCGAACAGGCCACCGCGGAACAGCACCGCGCCATGGAGCAGGCCATCGCCGTGGGCGACATCAGTTGGCACGCACTTCCCTTCAGTTGGCAAACGGAGATGCTCGATCGCTCCATGATCGAGGGCGCGCTCGGCCTCTCGCGCTCACTCGATGCACGCTTCGGCCACAACACCATCGCGGCGAAGATGAGCGACGTTCCCGGTCACACCCGCGGCATCATCGCGCCACTGGCCGCTGCCGGCATCTCGCTGCTGGATATCGGGGTTAACGGAGCAAGCACCCCACCGCAAGTGCCGGACATCTTCCTCTGGAAGGCTCCCGACGGCAGCACGCTCCCGATGATCTATCACCATCACGATTACGGTGGAACCGTCGTTCTGCCCGGCACGGATACTGCTTTCTCGATGGAGATGCGGGGGGACAATGCAGGGCCACACACGCAGGATGAGATTCGCGCGATCTACACACGCCTGCGTCAGCAGTTCCCTGGCGCGAATGTGACCGCCGCAACGCTCAACGATGTCGCCGCCGCACTCGCCCCCGCGCGCGATAGACTCCCCGTCGTCACCGGCGAAATCGGTGACACCTGGATTTACGGCATCCCCAGCGATCCGCCGAAAGTCGCACGCTATCGCGAGGCCGCGCGCATGCGCCAGGAGTGGATTGCGCAGAAGAAGCTCGAGATCGGCGGCGACATAGACTGTGCGTTGCTTCGCCGCATGGCTCTCTCGGTGGAACATACCTGGGGCACCGATACCAAACGCTACCTCGATCACGACCATTACAAGCCCGCGGACCTGAACGCGGTCCTCGGCGAGCCCGGCTATCGCACTATGGACGCAAGCTGGAAGGAGAAACGGGACGATCTCGGCGATGGAATCGGCCGCCTGCCGGCCCCGATGCGCGCCGCGATGGAGCAACGGTTGGAGACGCTGAGCGTCGCAGCTCCGAGCCCCATCGGCATGCGCCCGCACCCCGCCTCCCGCATCCTGGATACCGCCCACTATCGCATTGCGCTCGATCCGCGCACTGGCTCCATCATCGCGCTGGTGAACAAAAACACGCAGCGCGCATGGGCTTCGCCGAAAAAACCGCTCGCCCTCTTCACCTATCAGACGCTTGGGCCCGAGGCGTACGACGCCTTCATCGCCGCCTACTTGACGGTCAAAACGTGGTGGGGACCCCAGGACTTCGGCAAGCCAAACGTCGCGCACTTCGGCGTAACCACACGCGAGTGGCATCCCACGCTGCGCCAGTGCTGGGCCAGCGAAACCTTCGAGCAACATCGCTTGCTGGCGGAACTGGCCATCGACGATCCCGGCGGTGCCGCCGGCGGTCTGATTGCGTGGCCCGCGTCGTTGTATCTCGAAATCGTCATGCCGAAAAACACGCCTCAATTGCAGATACGATTCGTCTCCCTCGGCAAGCAACCGAATCGCCTTCCGGAGGCAATGTGGCTTACTTTCAATCCCGTCACGAGTGACCCACAGGGATGGGAATTGGAAAAGGTAGGCCAACCCGTGCGTCCGGCCGATGTCGTCCGCGGCGGCGGCCGCAGCATGCACGCTGTATCGGAGCGCGTGCGCTACCGTGATGCGCGCGGCACCTTCGAGCTCGCCACGCTCGATGCGCCGGTCGTGGCTCTCGGTGCGCGCTCGCCACTCGACTTCTCCCTCGAGCCGCCAACCATGCAGGATGGCCTCCACGTCGGCCTCTACAACAACGCCTGGGGCACCAACTATCCGCAATGGTGCGGCGGCGATTGGATGTACCGCATCAACCTAACGGCATAGAGCGCATTCACTGTAGATACATACAAGCGCTCCACTGCCTGCGTGGCTTTCCGTTAAGAAAAGCCGCACTTCGCGGAGCTTGGCCGTGCTCACTAACCGTGAAAACGATTTAGCACGCGCAGCAGTACCGCTTCATAATCAAACAGAAGCCAGCATGCCCGCGCACCCGCCTCCGTCAACTCATCACGAAGAAGCATGCGATGCCCTCATCCTCGGCGCCGGCGCAGCGGGCCTCATGGCCGCCATCACCGCAGGTCAGCGTGGCCGCCGCGTCCTGCTGCTCGATCACGCCGAAGGCATTGGCAAAAAGATTCTCATCTCCGGGGGCGGCCGCTGCAACTTCACCAACATCCACTGCGCTGCGGACCGTTTCCTCTCCGGCAATCCGCACTTCGCACGCTCCGCGCTCGCCCGCTACACGCCGCAGGACTTCATCGCACTGGTCGAGCGACATCGCATTCACTATCACGAAAAGACCCTCGGCCAACTCTTCTGCGACGGCTCCGCTCGCGAGATCGTCGCCATGCTCGAAGCAGAATGCCACGCTGCCGGCGTTCGCATCCTCCTCGATCAACAGATCACAGAGGTTCGCCATGCCGGCGGCTTTGTCATCCAGACCGCAGCGACAACGTACCGTGCGAAGACGCTCGTCGTTGCCACAGGCGGTCTCTCCATTCCAAAGATGGGCGCCACCGATCTCGCCTATCGTATCGCCGCGCAGTTCGGCCTCGCCATCGAGCCATGCCGTCCTGCGCTGGTTCCGCTCACCTGGCAGCCGCAGGACAGCGCACACTATGCGGACCTCACCGGTCTTTCCGCCGAGGTCATCGCTATGCAGGGCAAGACACGCTTTCGCGAGAAGCTGCTCTTCACGCATCGCGGGCTCAGCGGGCCGGCGATCCTACAGATCTCCTCGTATTGGCGGCCGGGCGCATCAATCACGATCGATCTTGCGCCGGAACAGGACTGCACCGCTCCGCTGCGTGCTCAGCCTGGCGGCCGCGATGCCGCTGCCTTCCGGACCGCGCTGCGTACCGCCCTACCCCAGCGCCTTGCAGAGCGCTGGGCCGCACTCCACGCACCTTCCGGATGGAGTAACGCCGCGCTACTCGAAGCCGAAGAACATCTGCATCGCTGGGAAGTCATACCTGCGGGCACAGAAGGTTATGGCAAGGCCGAGGTCACGGCGGGCGGCATCTCCACCGCCGAACTCTCCCCGCAAACCATGGAGAGCCGCAGCGTGCCCGGCCTCTACTTCATCGGCGAGGCTGTCGATGTCACGGGACACCTCGGCGGTTACAATTTCCAGTGGGCGTGGGCATCCGGCGCAGCAGCTGGCCGCGCCGTCTAATCACTCCACCCCTCAGCTGGAAGGGTTCAGCCAGCCGCCATCGGCCTGCGCCAGCTTCTCGGCTTCCAGCGGTCCCCATGTGCCTGGCTTGTAGCTGTGCACGGGCGGCAGGTTTTTTAGAAGAGGGTCCAGAATGCGCCACGCCTCTTCTACATAGTCGACACGCGCAAAGCGCGCCTGATTGCCTGCAATCGCATCGGCCAGCAGCTCCTCATATGGAAGGATGTCTTCCGGAGTCGCGTGCTGGGTCGCCATCATCTCCACTGGCGTACCGCGTGAGATCTCGCCAGGCATGCGCACGTGCGCACCCAGTCCAATTGTCATGTCCGGGCTCACGCGGAATCGCACATAATTTGGCGGCAATGGATCTCTGGAGAAGATATCGGGATGCCGCCGCAATCGCGCAACCACTTCCGTAGCGGTTACCGGCAGCGATTTTCCTGTGCGGATAAAGAACGGTACGTCCTTCCAGCGCCAGCTATTAATACACACTTTCAGCGCAACATATGTCTCCACCTGCGAGTTCGGCTTCACTCCCGGCTCCTGCAGATATCCTTCGAACTGGCCGCGCACTACCTCGCTGGGCACCAGGCACTGAACGCCTTTCAGCACCTTGGTCCGCTCATCACGGAGCGCCTCAGCCCCTGCGCCAATGGGAGGCTCCATCGCAACGTTGCTCAGCAGTTGCATCAGGTGATTCTGCAGCACGTCGCGAATCGCCCCGGTTTCGTCATAGAAGGCGCCACGGCCCTGTATCCCGAAGCCTTCGGCCATGGTGATCTGTACACTTTCCACGTAGTGGCGGTTCCAGATCGGTTCAAGGAAGGAGTTGTTGAAGCGGAAGAAGATCAGGTTCTGGACTGCGTTTTTGCCAAGGTAGTGATCGATGCGGAAGACATCCTTCTCCTCGAAGACGTTGCGTACGATCGCGTTCAGCGCCATCGCCGATTCCAGGTCATGTCCGAACGGCTTCTCGATGACGACGCGCGCACCGTCGGCGCACCCGGATTGCTTCAACTGCTCCAGCACCTCCCCGAAAAGGCTCGGAGGAATCGCCAGGTAGTGAATCGGGTGCTGCGCCGTGCCCAGTTCCTTCCGCACCTGCTGGAAGGTCGCGATATCGCCGTAGTCGCCGTCCACGTAGCGCAGCCGGGCCATCAGCTTGTCGAAGCCCTCCGGATCGATTCCCCCGTGCGTCTCCAGACTCTCGCGAGCGCGTTTCTTCAGGTCATCCAGGGTCCATCCCGACTTCGCCACGCCGATAACGGGCCCTTTCAGCTTGTCGCGCTTCGCCAGCCGCTGCAGCGATGGAAAGATCTGCTTGTAAGCCAGGTCACCCGTCGCACCAAAGAACACCAGGGCATCCGATACCGGTTGTGTCACGTGCCTTTCACCTCAACTTTCGTCTCGCCCAACGGGCTGTCTACTCAGACCGCTCGCCGCATCCGCACACGGGCGGCGTCTGGCTTTCCTATCCATGATGCCATCGGGGCATTACGGATTCATGAGCCCATCCCGCACACTACTCCCCAGAGCACTTCATGCCCCGACAGGTACAATCCGTCCAACGACTCCGCCGGGTCTCCGATTATCTCCTCCTGCCATGAGACTCCTTCACGTTATCGCCTCCATCCGCGCCGCTGGTGGTGGCCCCGCGGAAGCCGTGCGCAGCCTTTCCGCCGTGCACCAGCGCAACGGCCACTCCGTCGAAGTCGCGTCGCTCGACGATCCCGCGGACCCCGAAGTCCACAATTTCCCCCTGCTTGTGCACGCGCTCGGCCCTACCCACAATACCTACTCGTTCGCCCCTGCGTTCGTCCCCTGGTTGCAGCAAAACCGGGCCCGATACGATGCCATCATCGTCAATGGTCTATGGCAATACCACAGCTTCGGAGCCTGGCGGGCTCTGCG
>DASXGY010000176.1:0-2219 GCA_036488835.1 Acidobacteriaceae bacterium | reverse complement strand
TGCAGCTCTTCAACAACCTCAAGCTGTGGGTGAACTACTTCGTCGTTGCTGCGGCGCTGTTTCCCTGGTGGATCACGCTGCGGCTGGCGGTACGCCGCTGGCGCGCGCTGGATGGCTGGTCGGTGGGGCTGGTGATTGGCTCGGTGGTGCACTTCACGCTCTTCTACATCCTGGGCATCGCATGGGAGGTGCGCATCTTCCTGCCCTTTGCGATGACGCTGGTGCCGCTTACGGTGACGCTGGCTTACGCGGCGATCGAGCGAGGTGCAGCCGACGGCCGGAGTGCAGATCCTTCGCTTCACTCCGGATGACACATTAGAGCGCTTCGCGCCGGGATGACACATTAGAGCGTTTCGCGCAGGATGACAATCTGAGGCAAACTGGATTTCTATGTCGCGAGCTCATACCGTTTCCATCCGGGTCCGCTATGCGGAGACCGACCAGATGGGTGTCGTCTATTACGCCAATCATTTTGTGTGGTTTGAGATCGGCCGCGTGGAGCTGATGCGCTCACTCGGCTTCGACTACCGCGAGATCGAAGAGCAGGCGCAGTGTTTTCTGCCGGTCGTGGAGGCGAACTGCCGCTACAAGGCGCCTGCCCGCTATGACGATCTGCTCACGCTGGAGACGCGAGTGCTGAACCAGCGCACATCGATGATCCGTTTCGGCTACCGGCTGTTGCGGGAGATGCCGAGCCGGGCCGATGAGCAGGCACCTGTCCTCTTAGCGGAAGGCGAGACGGTACACGTTGTCGTGGACCGCGCCATGCAGAAGACGGCGCTGCCCGAGCGCTTTGCCGCGGCGCTGCGCGGGATGACGGGGCACGTGCACGAGTAGGCGCATACCCGGAAAGTTGTCTTGCTAATCCCCAGAACCAGAAGGTATGTATGGGTGCATGAGGAAGACCGCCCTGGCCCTTTTCGTTGTGGTGTTGTTCTCGGCTGCTGCACCTGCGTTTGCCGGTACCCACCATCGTCATCACCGTCATCACCATCGTCAACATACTCATCGGCCTGCATAGATCGCAGCCGGAGAGCAACACACAAAGGCGAGACCACCCACGGTCTCGCCTTTCGCTTCTCTGCATTTCCCGGGAAGCCCGGCTGGAGGACGAGTCTGGCGAAGAATCTCGGCGGCGCACTTGCCAAGTGGGAGAGCGCAAGTGAGAATCCTGCAGGATATCCATGGGAAACAATGCAGGGGTCCACAATGCAGGGGGCAACAACGCGGGTGCCAGCCAAAGCTCCGCCGGCCTCAATTCCCACGGATTGGGGCGAGGGGTCAGCTTTGCACCGGCGCTGTTTTTGCTCTTCGTCGCGGTGCTGATCAACTATGTCGACCGCGGGAATCTGTCCATTGCCGCACCTCTGTTGAAAGAGGAGTGGAATCTGAACGCATCCGTCCTGGGAGCGCTCTTCTCCGCATTCTTCTGGACCTACACCGCGATGCAGTTCGTGGGTGGATGGGTGGTCGACCGCTTCGATCCGCGCCGGCTGTTGGCGCTCGGCTATCTGATATGGTCGGTGGCCACGGCCCTGACCGGCCTCTCCACGGGATTTGCCATGCTGCTATCGCTGCGTCTGCTGCTGGGCGTCGGCGAGTCGGTGATCTTTCCCACCTCCTCCAAGATTCTGGCGCGCTATCTGCCGGAGGAGAAGCGGGGCTTCGCAAATGGCGTGGTGGGCGCGGGGATGCGCTTCGGGGCGGTCGTGGGAAGCTTCGGCGGCGGGATGCTGATGGCGAAGTATGGCTGGCGTGCGGCATTTCTCGGCATTGGGCTGCTGAGCCTGCTGTGGCTCCCTGCCTGGTGGCGATGGCGGCCGCGCGAAGAACAGACGGCCGCCCCGGCGGTGAACTCTCGGACGCCAGGTTTCGCCGAGATATTCGGCGAGCGTTCGTTCTGGGGCGCATCTATCGGTCACTTCAGCATCAACTATCTGCTGTACTTCATGGTCACGTGGCTGCCGTTCTACCTGGTGCGCGAGCAGCACACGACCATGGTCGCGATGTCGAGGATCGCTGCGCTCTACTACCTGACGGATGCTACTTCGGCCTTTGTGTCCGGTTGGCTGGCCGATGTGTGGATGCGCCATGGAGGCGGGACCACGCTGGTACGCAAGACGGCGATGGGCGTGGGATTGGCGCTGTCCGCCGTTTCATTGAGTTGCTTGTCCGTCGCCACTCCGCACACATATCTCTACTGTCTGCTGGCCACCGGT
>DASXGY010000139.1:0-4734 GCA_036488835.1 Acidobacteriaceae bacterium | reverse complement strand
CCCAGCGCGAAGGCCAGCGGCAGCATGCCGCAGATCGCGGCCATCGCCGTCATCACAATGGGGCGCAACCGCCGCTGCGCTGCATGCACCATCGCCTCGCGCGGCGCCACACCCTCGGCGCGATACGTTTCGTCCGCATCCAGCAACAGGATGCCGTTCTTCGCGACGATGCCGATAATCATGATCAGCCCCATGAACGAGGCCACGTTGAAGTCCGTGCCTGTAATCAGCAGCGCGAAAACCACACCGGAGATGGAGAGCACCGACGACGTGAGGATGGCGACCGGCGCGGCAAAGTTGCGGAACTCCGCCAGCAATACGCCAAACACCAGCGCCAGCGCCAACAGCAGAACGCGCAGCAGCTCATGGAACGATTGCTGCTGTTCCTGATATGTGCCGCCGTACTCCACGCGCACGGATGGGGGCAGATGCATCTGCTGCACCACCTGCTGCACCTTGCTGACCGCCGTGCCCAGGTCGGAGCCCTCGAGGCGTGCAGTCACAACCACAAGCTGCTGCAGGTTCTCGCGCCGGATCTCGTTCTGCGGCGGCAGTTGCTGGACGCTCGCCAGCGAGCCTAGCGACGCCAGTTTGCCCGTCGCGCTGTTGAACACAGTGTTCTGGATTGCATCGAGGGAGGTGCGCGTAGTATCCGGCATCCGCACGCGAATCGTGTACGGCCGCGCGTTGGCAATCAGCGGCACCGTCGTCTCAACGCCGTCCAGGATGGACGTCGCATCTTCCGCGACTTCGCTTGGCGTAAAGCCCAGGCGCCCGGCAACCGTGGGATTCACCTGGAAATTGGTAGCCGGCCCGCTGATGGTGTTCTCAATCCCGTTCTGTACCTCCGTCACCCCGGGAACCTTGCCGATGGCATCGCCCACCTGCGGTCCCAGCTTCTGCAGTAGCGCGGCATCGGTGGAGAAGAGTTTCACGTAGATCGGCTCCGGCGCGTTCGACAGATCGCCGATCATGTCCTGCAGTACCTGGGTAAACTCAACGTCCAGCTCGGGCTCGGTCTTTACGATCTGCGCATGGACATCCGCCATCACCTCGTCGATGCCGCGATCGCGTTTGCTCTTCAGCTTCACCGTGATGTCGCCGGTGTTCGCCTCAGTCACGGCGGCGAGGCCCATCTGCAGCCCCGTACGGCGTGACGTGATCTCCACCTCAGGGGTATCGTGCAGGATCTGCTCCACGTGCGTCAGCACGCGATTCGTCTCACTCAACGAGCTGCCCGCGGGCATGATGTAGTCCAGCACAAAGCCGCCTTCATCCATCGCCGGCAGCAGGTCGGAGCCAAGCTGCTTGTAACCAAACCACGTGCCCGCCACCAGGGCCACACAGATCAGCCCAAGCATCAGGGGCCGCGTCAGTGACCAGCCGAGTGCACGATTGTGCAAATGCAGCACGCGTGCCAGGATGCGCCCGGGCTCTGAGTGATGTTCGGCGTGGTGTTCGGCGTGATCTTCGGCCTGATCTCCGGTGTCATTCGCAGCACGATCGCGCAACAGTGTGAAGCCAAGCGCCGGCGTCCAGGTCAGCGCCAGCAGCAGCGAAGTCAGGAGCGCTGCCGTCATGGTGACCGCCAGCGCGCGGAAGAAAGCGCCGGTTACGCCGGTCACCGCAATCAGCGGCAGGAAGACCACCACGGGTGTGATGGTCGAAAAGACCAGGGGCCGCGTCACCTCCGCAAGCGCCTTGCGCACTGCCTGCACGCGCGTTTCCCCGGAGTCACGATGCAGCACGATGTTTTCCACCACCACGATGGCATCGTCGATCACCAGACCGATCGCCGCCGCCAGCCCGCCCAGCGTCATCAGGTTGAAGCTCTGGCCAATGATCTTCAGAAAGACAAACGTTACTGCCACGGTGACAGGAATCACCAGTCCGGCAATGACTGAAGAACTCCAGTCGCGCAGAAAGAGAAACAGGATCACGCAGGCCAGCACCAGGCCGATCAGGATCGCGTCGCGCACGCTGCCGATGCTCTCCCGCACCAGTTCGGACTGGTCGTAGTACGGCTCCAGCCGCACGCCCGGCGGCAGCTTCTTGCGCAGTTGCGCCACCTCCGTACTTACCGCATTCGCCACCGCCACCGTATTGCTGTCCGGCTGCCGCGTGATGTTCAGCAACACCGCCCGCTTTCCATTCGCGGTCACTACGGTGTAGACCGGCATCACTGCCTTCACCACTGTGCCGACATCGGAGACGTGCACCGGAGCGCCACTCGGCGTCGTCTTCACAATCAACTGGCTCAGCTCGTTGGCATCGTGCACCTGTGCGCCGATCAGCCCCAGGATCAGTTGGTGGTTCGCCTCATACAGTCCCGGGGAGTCGATGATGTTCGATGCGTTCACCGCGGTTGAAAGATCGGTGATGGTCACGCCCGAAGCCTGCATGCGCGCCATATCCGGAACGATGTGGTACTCCGGAATCTGCCCGCCCTGCACCGTCACCATGCTCACGCCCAGAGTGCGGTTCAGCGGCGGCTTCAGCTCGTAGGTCGCCATCTCCCACAGTGCCGTCTGCGACATGGTGTCGGAGGTCAGGCTGTAGCCGAGGATAGGAAACGTAGCGAAGGTCAGCTTGTTGGTGGTGATCTTCACCGTCGGCGGCAGCGATTGCTGCACCTTGCTCAACGCCGCATCCACCAGTTGCAGCGTCTGGTACATATCGACGCCCCAGTTGAAGAACAGGCTGACTTCCGCCGATCCGCGACTCGTGGTCGAGCGCACCGTCACCAGCCCGGGCACGATGTTTACCGCATCCTCGACCGGCTTGGTGATCGTCACCTCCATCTGCTCCACTGGCATCACGCCGTTGTCCAGGCCGATCACCACACGCGGAAAATTCGTCGTCGGAAACACCGAGATGGGTATCTGGGTCGCGAGATAGATGCCTGCAACGGTCAGCACAATCAGGAAAAAGAAGATGGTGCTGCGGAATCGGAGCAGCCAGAAGCGCGGCTCCTGCCGTGCATCCGTCTCGGAGGTCGCTTCCGCCGGTGGCAGCGCTGGAGTGGTCACTGATCGCTCGCTCCCTTTGCCGCATCCGGCTTCTTCGCTCCCTCGTCTGCGTCGCCGGCCGCGCCCACTTTCACCTTGGTGCCCTCGTCCAGCGCATAGTTGCCGGAGGTGATCACCATGTCCCCAGCCGCCAAGCCGCTGGTGATCTGCACCCGTCCGTCATCCGTGATTCCCACCGTCACCGGCTTGCTATGCGCGGTGCTATCCGTGCCCACCACCATCACGGATTTGCTGCCATCCTGCGCCGTCAGCAGCGCCGACGAGGGAACCGTCAGCGCCTGGGGCACCTGCCTGCCCACGATCGACGCATGCACTGGCGTCCCCACCTTCAGCGTGCCTTTCTTGTTGTCGACGCGCAGCCAGATCTCCACCGTCGTGCTGCCCGGGTCGAGCGCCGGGCTGATCAGCGAAACCTTCGCCGGCACCGGATCGTCCACTCCCGGCACGGTGATCGTCGCTGCGTCGCCGACCTTCATCTGCTGCGCCAGCTGCTGGGCCACATGGATCTTCGCCAGCACCGCAGACGTGTCCATCACGGTCAGCAGCGTCGAGCCGGCCGCTACCGTCTCTCCAGCGAAGAGCGGCCGCTCCGTCACGAAGCCTGAGATCGGACTGCGGATCTCCGAATAGGAAACCTGCGCCTCCGCACCCTGGTACTTGCCCTCGGCCGAAGTCAGCTGCCCCTTCGCCGCTTCGAGCGACGCCCTGTGCGACACGCTCTTCTGCGATTCCAGATGTTTTGCCGCCGTGTCATACGCGGCCTGTGCCTGTACCAGCGCGGCTTGCGCCGTATCCAGGTCGCGGCCCGGAATCGCGCCCTCGGCAAAGAGTTGCTTGCGTGCATTCACGACGCTCTGGTTCAGATCCAGATTCGCCTTTGCCTGCGCTACATCGAGTTGCGCCTTCTGGTATTCCTCCGGCACCTGCGCCTGCGTTGCGGTCGCATATGCGGCCTGCGCGGCAGTGTAGGAGCCGCGATTGTCCAACGCCGCCGCGGTCAGGTCGCGATTCTCCAGCGTGGCCAGCAACTGCCCCGCCTTCACGTGCGCGCCGCGCTGAACATAGAAGCGCCGCACCGGCGCGGTAATCTTCGGCGAAATGGCGGCCTGCGTCAGCGGCGCCAGCACCGCATCGGCCGGGATGTGCTCTGCGATCGCGTGCAGCTCCGGATGCTCTGCCTGGACCGTCACCACGGGCGTCGGCGTGCTCTCGTTTTTGCTGCACCCGGCTATGAACGCAATGCCGGATGCAACCATCAACAGCATCCCCAACGCGCAGTTTCGTGTGTTTCTATGCCTTCTCATTCTCACAGCGTCCCCGTCAGCGTCTGCAGATTGGCCAGGCCCGTCTCATACCGCACCACACCGTCTTCCCGTGCATTCTCCGCCGTGGTCAGCGCCGTCTGCGCGTCCACCACTTCCAGCGCGGTAGCCTCGCCCGCGCTATAGCGCAGCTTAGTCAGACGCAGACTCTCAGCCGCCGTCGTCGCGCTCAGATCGAGCGACGCCGCCTGGCGTTGCGCCTCCGCTGCCTCCGCATACGCTTCGTCCAGCGCGGCAATCAGGTGTCGCTGCGTCGCAGTCAGCGCGACGCGCGCAGCGTTGCGGCGAATCTCCGTCTGCTTCACACGATGCGGCGTCGCCAGCCAGTCCCACACCGGTATGTCCACCGTTGCGCTCGCGGAGTAGCCCAGGTTGTTCACGCC
>DASXGY010000136.1:0-4342 GCA_036488835.1 Acidobacteriaceae bacterium | reverse complement strand
AAGCTTGCCGGTACGGCTATCGAAGGCATGCATCTTGCGGTCGAAGATCGTGGCGCCGATGAAGATCAGGCCGCCGCCCGTGACGATCGGGCCGCCGTAATTTTCCGTTCCCGTATTCTTCATGCCCTTGGCGGCCAACTCGGGATACTCGCCAAAGGGAATCTTCCACAGATACTTCCCGGTCTTCAGGTCGATCGCGTTCAGCGTGCCCCAGGGCGGCGTTATGGCGGGATAGCCATCCTGGTCGAGGAACTTGCGATAGCCGGTAAAGCGGTATTGCAATTGCGCGTCTTCGCCTCCTGATTGCGGCTGCGCTGGAACGATGCCTTGCGGTACGTCCATAAAGCGGAGCAGCGCCGCGAGCTCATTGCCCTGCAGTTTAGGAAAGCCGGGCATGCGGCCTTTGCCCTGGTGGATGAGCGTGAGCACCTGCGATTGCGACATGCGCCGGCCGATGCCCATCAGCGCAGGGAAGGACGGAGAGATACCTTCGCGATGATCACCATGGCAGATGGCGCAGTGTGCCGCGTAACTGGCCGCGCCGGCGGGATCGGAGGGAGCGGGCGCGCTTGCCGATGTGGGTGCTAACGCCATCTCCCGCTTGTCGCCCGCATTCGCACTTGCACTCGCGGTGTCGTTGCCCTGCTCGAGATAGTGAATGAGCGCGAGCATGGCCGTGTCATTCACCATGGGGAAGGCGGGCATCCGCCCTTTGCCCTGATGGATGGTGCTGGCGATCTGCGTGGTAGAGAGGCGTTTGTCTACACCGATCAGGGATGGAAAGGACGGCGGCGAGCCTTCGCGACGATCGCCGTGACAGGAGGCGCAAAGATTGTCGTAGGCTTCTTCACCCGCGCCGAGGCCGGCTTTGTTTGCGGTCAGGCCGCCGGTCCAGGCCATTTCATTTGCGTTGATATAGATCACGCCGCTCTGGATGTCCACGGCGGAGCCACCCCACTCCGCGCCGCCATCGAAGCCGGGAAAGACGATGGTCTGCTTGTCCACGCTGAAGGGGACGAACTGCCCGGCGCTGCGGAAGGTCTTGAACTTCTGCTCGGCAAACGCGTGCGCTTCAGGCGTGCGGCTGGTCAGCATGTCGCCGGTCAGATATTGGCGCGCGAACGGCGCAGGAAAGAGCGGCCGCGGCTGCGTGGGCCACGCTTTTTCGCCGGGCACGTTGCTGGCGGGAACCGCCTGTTCGACGATAGGGAAAAGCGGCTGGCCAGTGACGCGATCGAAGAGATAGAGATAGCCCTGCTTGGTCGCCTGCGCAACGGCGTCGACACGTTTGCCATCGTGCGTCACCGTCAGCAGCGATGGAGGCGAGGGAAAGTCGCGATCCCAAATATCATGGTGGACGCCTTGAAAAGACCAGAGGCGCCTGCCGGTCGCGGCGTCAAGCGCAAGCAGCGTATCGGCGAAGAGATCCTGCCCCGTGCGGTCGGCGCCATAGAAGTCGGAGACCGCGGAGCCGGTGGGCACGTAGACAATGCCGCGCCTCTCATCGAGCGCCATACCGGTCCAGTTATTCGCCGCCCCGGAATACAGCCATGCGTCCGCCGGCCATGTGGCATAACCCTCTTCGCCGGGATGCGGGATGGTATGGAAGCTCCAGCGCAACGCACCGGTGCGCACATCGAACGCCCGGATGTCCCCCGGCGCTGCAGGATGGGTCTCCGGCATGCGCCCGCCCACGATGATGAGGTTCTTATAGACGATGCCCGGTGTGGTCAGCGCGATCGATTGCTCGCGGTAGTCTCCGCGAAGATTCTTGCGCAGGTCGATGCGGCCGGCTTCTCCGAAGCTCTGGATCGGCTTGCCGTCACGAGGATCGAGCGCGTACAGAAAGTTCGCGACCCCGGCAAAAAGCCGGCTCTCGGAACCATCGCTCCACCAGGTAAGGCCGCGTACGGGCTGCGTGCTGGTCACGCCGGAATCAAAGATCCACCGCAGCTTGCCGGTTGCGGCATCCAGCGCGATAACTTTCTGCGTTGGCGTGTAGGCATAAAGGGTACGCCCAACAATCAACGGACTCGTCTGCAGGCCAACGCCTTTCTCGCCGCTGTCGTAGCTCCACGCCACCTTGAGTTTGCCTACATTGCTGCGATTGATCTGGGCGAGTGGAGAGTAGTGATCGTCGGCCTTCTGACCGCCGTAGATCGGCCAGTCGCGTGGCTGCGACGACGAATCGGAGCTGTGCGATGCTGCGTGCAGCGGATGCCGCAACGTGCCCACGCACACGCCGAGTGCGAGGACCGCGCAGATGAGACGATTGGTCTTCACCCCGGGTTCAGCATCCATATCAGTCCACATATTTCATAAGCTGCATGAATCCGAAATCCATATGCAGAGCCTGATGGCAATGCAGCAGCGTATCGCCGGGGTTGTCCGCTACAAAATCGACGGCGACCGAGTCGACCGGCATCACATTGACAACATCCTTGCGCAGACCGCTGAACTCCTTCGTGCCCACACGCGTGACTTCAAACGTATGGCGGTGCCGATGCATGGGATGCTGATCGCCGCTGCCGTTGCGAAAGATCATCCGGTAGTGCCGGCCATCGGACCGATGGACGGATCGCCGTTCGATACGTGGACCATCAACAATCAGTCGTGGCCGAAGATCGATCCTGATCGTAGTTGCATCCCAAGCTTGCTGGGTGCAATGCGCAGTGCGTAATGCGCTTTCTCCGCGGCCCGCTTTGTTGCCCAGGCCGGGGTGGCGTGGGCAGGCAACTCGCCCGCGAGCATGACGCCTGAGGAGGCGAGAAAGCTTCGTCGATTCATCCGCAATCCAGCATAATGCGAAGCGGCTGAGCCGATGCAGAATTGCTGGATTTTGGTTCCTTAGCTCCCGTCGCCGTTCGCGTGAAATTTGTGGACATACTCCGGGACCGCGAGCTCGTGCTCAAGCCGGGGATCGGGCAGCGGCGCCGCCGCCCGCAGGTGCAACGGCACGACACCGGCCCACACCGGCAGCGCGTAGTCTTCCTCGTCATCCAGCGGCGGTCCGGAGCGCGTCTTCGCAGAAGCATCTTCTATGGTGAACTCCAGCACGGAGGTGGCCTTCAGTTCTTTCGCAGTCGGATTGCGCACATCTTTCCAGCGGCCGGCAATCAGGTGGTCGGAGATCACGCGCAGTGCTTCCACCTTTCCCTGGATGTCTTCAATGCTGCGTGCCATTCCGAAGGCGACGACGGAGCGGTAGTTCATGGAGTGGTGAAATGCGGATCGCGCAAGCACGATGCCGTCCACATGCGTCACGGTGACGCAGGCCCGCACACCGGTGGCGAGTTCGCGCAGCATGCGGCTCGCCGCCGAGCCATGCAGATACAGGCAATCCGGTCCTTCCGCATCCCGCGTACGGCCGTAGAGGGTCGGAATCACAAACGGCTGCCCCTCGATGCAAAAGCCAACGTGTGCGAGAAAGCCGGCGTCGAGGATAGCGTGGATGGTCTTCGAGTCATACGCGCCGCGCTGTGGCAGGCGGCGCACCGTTGCGCGATCCGTCAAAGCGCTGGGCCCTCCATTCGAGTTGAGTCGATTGTCCAATTCGTCTCCCAGGTCTTACCGTCGTCAGTGGAGAAGGCTTGTTCCCAGCGGCACTGCTTGGGTGACCGCACCTCCCAGAGAAAGCGCACGAACACCGGCTTGCCGCCAATCTCTTCATGATCGTAAAACTCGCCGCGGCCATGGGTGAAGTGGCCGACGGTGGGCGGCATGGAGAACGCGCCGGCTTTGCCGTTGGCCCAGTAGATGCTCCATTCATGGGTGTCGGCGTTATACAGCCGCACCGTCATGCCCTCGATGTGACCCGAGGGAGAGTCGGCTTCGAACTCATCTATATTGGCGCGGCCATCCCACATCTCGCGCGCCACAGAGGTGCCGTCGAACTCCACCCACTGCGTCGATCCGGTCAGAGGATGAACCAGGCGGCGGTTGTGAAGGTGCCATTTGCCCACGTAGAAATCGAAGTCGTGCTGGCCGTCATGCTGTCCAGTGGCTTGCGTCGTCTGCGCCGCCACGGTGCGCGCAGACTTATGCCAGTACCATCGTCCGGCCGCAGCCAGCAGCAGAAGCGCCGCGATTGCGAAGAGACTGCATGCCCTTTTCAGCATGTCTTCATGGTCTCCCGTAATCTGGTATTTTGAAAGGTCCACTTCCTGTCACTATGCTGATACCACTTGCCAAAGGAACGGAGTCCCTCTCGCGCCAGGTCTATCTGTGGATTCGCCACGGCATCATGGAGCGCGCGCTGCGCCCGGGTGAGGCGCTGCCCTCCACCCGCGAACTGGCGGAACAAAACTCCATCTCGCGTACCGTCGTTGTCCAGGCGTATGAC
>DASXGY010000128.1:0-1579 GCA_036488835.1 Acidobacteriaceae bacterium | reverse complement strand
CACTTCGAGGATCCGCGGATGCAGCCGGCGAAGTATACGATCACGCTGCATGAGGATGGCACCGGCCACTTCCATGCAGAGGCGGGATCGACCAGCCCCGACGATACGGCTGCGCTGCCCAGCGAGGGGCAGGATCGTCCGATCCAGGCGACCGCGGACACGATCACGCGCATTTTTGCAGTCGCGCGCGCGAAGAAGTTCTTTAACATCGCGTGCGAGAACGGCGATGCGCACGTGTCGTTTACCGGCAAGAAGGAACTGGGCTATCAGGGCGCGGACGGCCACGGAGGCTGTTTTTACAATTACAGCAAAGACCCTAAAATTGAGTGGCTTACCACGGAAATGCAAGGTATAGCTGCAACTCTGGAAGAGGGCCGGCGGCTGGAGATCGAGCATGAGCACGGGCGGCTGAGCCTGGATGCGGAGCTGGAGACCCTGGAGAACATGGCGCAGAACGGCCAGGCGCTGGAGCTGGGCAACATCGCGCAGACACTGCTCGCCATCGTGAAGGACGATGCCGTGCTGCAGCGTGCGCAGAAGCGGGCGCGGCACCTGCTGGCAATCGTCGATGCCGGCGGCATAGTGACGAAGTAGCGAGCGGGCTCGGCGCGTTGCGCGTCTGTACGGCGGAACTCGACTATATATCCCACGACGATTACTAGAGCGCGGAGCTTCAGATTTGCTTCATATTCCGCGCCGGGCGACAACGCACCGGCGTGTGCTGACCGTGCGCAATGACCTGCGACCTTCTGTAGGATTGCGTGTTCTAACCAGTAGAGCCAGCGACCCGATTCCGGATCTACAAGCCGAGGGCCTGAGCTCAAGGAGGTGGGCCCATGCGTGTGCACCGATTGGTACTTTCGCTGCTTGCCTTGGTTGCAGCTGCCGGGCCGCTACTGGCGCAGGAGCCGGCCACGACAGCGTTGGTTCGCCTGAGCTATGTGCAGGGCGAGGTGAAGATCCTGCAGGGTGAGGCGACGCAGTTCGACCAGGCGCAGGCTAACATGCCGCTGCTTGCCGGCTACACGCTTTCCACCGGCCAAGAGGGGCAGGCGGAGGTGGAGTTTACCGATGGCAGCGTCGCGCGCGTGACGCCGAACAGCCAGCTCCGGCTGGATAAGCTGCCTGCCGCTGATGAGCGCGACCAGCCGACCGAGGTGACGATGCTTTCGGGCCTCGGCTACTTCGAATTGAACACCGCCAATGGCCAGCACTTCGTGGTGCATTTCAATGCCGCGCAGGCGCAGCCGGTAACCAACTCGATCTTCCGCATCAATCTGGACAATGCGCCGGAGGTGTCGGTTTTTGTCGGGACGGTGCGCGCGTCGGTGAGCGGGGCATTCGATCAGACGGTCGAGGAAGGACGCAGCCTGCACTTCGCTGCAGATGATGTTTCGAATGTGACGACGGCTTCCATCCAAGGCGATACCTGGGACCAGTGGAACCAGGACCGCGACAACCAGATTGCGCAGCAAGCACAGCAGCAGACGACTGCGCGCGAGACCAGCGGTGCCACCGATGAGCCGGGATGGGATGACCTGGACGCGAACGGCGACTGGTATCCGGTGGAAGGCTATGG
>DASXGY010000121.1:0-2157 GCA_036488835.1 Acidobacteriaceae bacterium | reverse complement strand
CGCGCATGACGAACGACCTGAACGCGGTGCGCCAATTGCTGGGTCCGGCGATCATGTACAGCGCTAACACCGTGCTGTTTTCCATTGGCGCGGTCTTCTTTCTGCTGCGCATCAGTCCGTTTTTGACCCTGGTGGCGCTGGTGCCGCTGCCGCTGGCCAGTGTGCTGGTGCAGACGATGGGACGGAAGATCCACGAGCGGTTCGAGCGCATTCAGGCCATGTTCTCCGAGATTTCGGCGCAGGCGCAGGAGAACTTCTCCGGAGCGCGGCTGGTGCGGGCGTTTGCGCAGGAAGAGGCGCAGATTGACTCTTTTGAGACGGCGAATCGGGAGAATGTGCGGCGCGGGCTGCGATTGGTGCAGTTGATGGGCATGCTGTGGCCGACGCTCGAGTTCATCCTGGGGCTGTCGCTGGCGATCACGCTGCTGGTGGGCGGCCACGAAGTGCTGTCGGGTCGCATCTCGGTGGGCCAGTTTGTCGCCTTCAATACCTACATGATGATGCTGACCTGGCCGATCATCGCGCTGGGCTGGGTGGTGAACCTGGTGCAGCGCGGGACGGCTTCGGTGATCCGCATTGATGAGTTGATGAAGGAAAAGCCGACGATCGACGATGCGGCTGCAGACGCGACGCTGGGGCCGGAGACGCGGCTGAAGGGCAAGATCGAATTTCGCCATCTGAACTTCGCCTACACCGATACGGAGGGCAAGCCGGTCGAGGTGCTGCACGATATCAACCTGGAGATCCCAGCGGGTACGAGCCTGGCGCTGGTGGGACCGACGGGCTCGGGCAAGTCGACGCTGGTGGGGCTGATTGCGCGGATCTATGATGTCGATCCTGGCGATGTCGATCCTGGCGACGTTGCGCCAGGGGGCGCAGAACCGGGGACGGTGCTGATCGATGACCGGCCGGTGCGGGAGTATCCGCTGGCGACGCTGCGGGCGAATATCGGCTTCGTGCCGCAGGAGACGTTCCTGTTCAGCGAGTCGATTCGCGAGAACATCGCCTTCGGTGCGCCGCAGGCTTCGACGGAGGATGTGCTGGCGGCTGCGGAGGCAGCGCACATCCGGCGGGAGTTTGAAGATTTTCCGCACGGACTGGATACGGCGGTAGGCGAGCGCGGGCTGACGCTCTCCGGCGGGCAAAAGCAACGCACCGCGATTGCGCGGGCGGTGGTGCGCGACCCGGCGATCCTGGTGCTGGACGATGCGCTGGCCAGCGTGGATACCTACACGGAAGAGACCATCCTGCGCCAGTTGCGCGAGGTGATGCGCGAGCGCACGACGATCTTCATCTCACATCGCATCTCGACAGTGCGGCATGCGGACCGGATTGCGGTGCTGGTGAACGGCCGCATCGCGGAGCTCGGCACGCATGAGGAGCTGCTATCGGTAGGGCACTTCTACGCGAGCCTTTACGAAAAGCAGTTGCTGGAAGAAGAGCTCGCAGTCGCCGGGGACTGAGTGCTTGCCGCACGGGCGACTGCGCCTTTGGCGCATTCTGCTGGATTCGCTTCCTTTGGTCGGGACTTGCCGTCCCACGCGATTGCGCCTTTGGCGCGTTCTGCTGGGTTCGCTCCCTTTGGTCGGGGACTTGCCGTCCCAGGCGATTGCGCCTTTGGCGCGTTCTGCTGGGTTCGCTCCCTTTGGTCGCTTACGTTTGATTCGGTGGTTTTAGCCGACCACACTGCAGGTTCTTCGCTTCGCTCAGAATGACAACTGCAGACCTATCAGGCGATCCAGGCCGGGGCTGTGTTGTCGTCGTTCGTGGACGGCCGGATCGCTACGGTATTCGAGGTCGGAACGGAATTCATAAGCTGCTCCTGGCGGGTCTGCAGATCGAGCGGAATCATGGCGAGGGCTGCGGGGTCGTCTGCGGCGACGCGCCATGCCTCGCGCACGTTGCGCACTTCCCGCGCGGTATTGAGGAAGAGCTGACGCGATGCGCCGGCGGAGGCGCGCAGCACATCGGCAAAGACAGAGGTATAGAAGTCGCTGAGCCGCTCGGCCGAGGCGCCGCCGACGTCCATGCGCAGGCTGGCCTGCAGGTGGATGACGATGTTGAGGGCGCGGCGTGCGGCCTCGCGCCGCGCGGGCTCGTCACGGAGCTCGCAGGCTACCGCGGCCTGCATAAGAAATCGCTGCAAGCCGTCGTAGA
>DASXGY010000101.1:0-3232 GCA_036488835.1 Acidobacteriaceae bacterium | reverse complement strand
ACACTCTCCGCCGTGATGGGAATCTCGCGCGACATAAAAGAAGTTCGCCTCCGGCCCGGATCGTTGCTCCACCTGCGGCCTCGCATATGATACTGACACTTCGTCCGCCGTGGCCCAAACCGCGCCATCCCGCAGTGCGCCATCCCAGCCTGCGCAATTCCGGGCCGAGGAGGCCGCGTTCGCCTACAGTCGCCTGCCAATGGAGCTGCGCTTGCTGCTGCGTTGCGTCCGTTGGCCATCTCCCGAGGCCGACGCTGCGGAGATCCGCGCGCTGATTGTTTCAGGGCAGATCGACTGGCATTCCTTCCTTGCGCTGTGCGGCCATCATCGGGTCATACCCCTGGTCTATCGCGCGTTGTCCTCTGCCACCGCCGATGTCCCGGCGTCGATTCTCACCACGTTCAAAGGTGCCGCCACAGAGAACGCGTTGCGTGCATTTCACTATCTGGCCGAGACGCGGCGGCTCTGCGATCTACTGCAGCAGGCGGGAGTCTCAGTCCGGGTGCTCAAGGGCGTTCCGCTGTCGCAGCGCATCTTTTCTGACCCCAGTGTGCGCGATGTTGGGGATATCGACCTGCTGATCGCGCCTGGCATGGAGGAGACCGCCGACCGCGTCCTACTGGCCGATGGTTTTCGCCGCGACGAACCCGAGGCGCGCCTCACGCCACGCCGCCGCCGCTCCTGGCGCAAGCATGGCAGAGACTATACCTATCGCTCGCATCGCGACGATTTCGAGATCGATCTGCACTGGCGGCTGTTTCGCAATCCGCACATGCCCGGCAATGCGTTGGCCGATACAGATCCAGCATCGAATGAGCAGGTGCGCTTTGGCGAGACCGCACTGACCGTTCTGCCGCTCGACCGCAGCTTTCTCTATCTCTGTGTTCATGGCGCCCTCGACGGATGGTTCCGGTTCAAGTCGCTGGCCGACATTGCCGCGTTGTGGCGCACCTTCACGGCAGAGCATAGAAGCGCCTTGGCCGACCACGCACGTGAGTACGGCATCCTTCCGGAGGTGGCCGCCGCTCTTAAGCTCGCGCAAGAGTTGGAGCTCGTGGACTCCGAGGCGCTCACCGCTCCGATGCAACTGCAGACTGCCAGCCGCGAGGCACGATGGATTCTGGACTACGCATGGACACAGCACCTGGCCCAGCGCTTCCAGCCTACGCAGGATGGAGCCGGAAGCTGGCCGCTGAAGCGCTATGAGTTGGGACTGCGGCGCGGGCTCATCTATCGCATGGAGATCGTCCGGCGCGTTCTGCTCCGTCCGCGGGTCTGGCAGCGCTTCGATCTGCCGGACGCTCTCTTCCCGCTCTACGCCCTGCTTAGTCCGTTGGAGTGGTTGCTCTTCCACCGCGGCGTCTCGACGGCGGGAATAGCGCGCCTGCGGGGCAATCTATGGCATCGCTGGCGCGCTCTGTCGGTGTCGCGGCGCAGGCTGCTGCTGGAGGCCTTCGCGGCACTCCTGACCGCGCGCTGCGCGCTGGCGCTGCTTCCGGTGCGCTGGATCTTCCGCTGGTTGGAGAGCCCGGTGCGCGCCGCCCCTGCGCCGCCCGGCGCCGATGCAGACAGTTTCGATAGTGTCGAGCGGATTCGCTGGGCGGTGCTCACCATCGCCCGGTACGGACCGCTGTCGTTCGTATGCTTTCCGCAGGCGCTGGCCGCCCATGCCATGCTGCGCCGCCGCGGCATCGCAAGCATCATGCATTACGGCGTGCGCCGCTCCGCCGATCGCCAGCTTCGCGCGCATACCTGGCTGGAGGTCGACCACCGGATGCTGCTCGGCGGGGAAAGTGCGCTCCTCTTCGCGCCGATTCACTCCACCAACGGCAGCCGCGACTAGTTCCGATGGATCGACTCCTCCAACGCTTCGCGTCAGGGCGTCGCATCCAGGTGGTCTTCGAGCGCCGTAAGTGTCGCCTCCATGGTATCGAAGCCCCACGGCCGGCGCATGCGCGTCACACGTGCGCCCTCCAGGGCTTGTCCGCAACGCAGAAAGTAGCTTTCCGTTCGGCCCATGGCACGTACCAGCCAGGATTGATAGGTGAGGTCCAGCATGGCGTGCAGTGCGTGAGCCGGCGCCAGCCGCTCGAAGGTCACCTCGGCCCGGGATTCCGCCCGCTCCAGCAGGATGAGCTCCGCTAGCGGCGCCGGCGCTTCAGGTTGCTGCAGCGCATAGCGGTACTTCTCGTCGTCGGAAAAGATTCGGGAAAGTCCATGGCTCGATTCGCCCATCGCCTCCAGCGTCGTGCTCCAGAGTTTCAGCCACGGGGCCACGGGCAGCACGCGCTGGCGCTGAGGGGCAGCAGGGTCGATCAGACAGACATCGTCGGCCAGAACGCGATGCCCGCGCTTCGACAGAAAAGCGACCATCGAAGATTTGCCCGCGCCAGATGTCCCCAGGAACGCGACGGCGCCGCGCGAAGTCGCAATGGCGCTGGCATGCAGGGGAAGCAGTCCCCGCTGGTGGCAGAGGACCGCGAAGAGATTTCCCATGAGGTAGGAGCGGACGTCGAGCTCCGGAGCGCCGGCTGTACGATCGATCACGATCTCCACCCCGTCGCGCACGTAATACGTGGCGACGCCGGGCAGGCGGAGCAGAAACTCTCCGTCGTTGGCCTCGTAGCTCTCCGCAACAGCCAACGGAGCAGAAAGTTTTGTCGGCGTCTCACCCAACCGTATGCTGACGGTTCGCTCACCCGCTTCCGCCGTGCCCAGTGGCAATTCAGGCAGTAACAGGTCAGTCACATAGAGAAGCGGACCGATCCGGTAGCTATTCAGGGTCGACCCCCTCCATCCCCCGGAAGGTGCATTCCCCTGCCATGAGGGCTATGCGCATACTTGTCAAGGTCACCGGAGCAGGCCGGCACAGCAGGGACACCTATCTTCATATCGGGCATTGCGATACGCCAAAGCGCAGTAACGGTTGATGTTACTTGGGCCAGAGTTTCACAGACGATCGAATTGACGGTTCTTCGTATTGCTCTGACAATGGTTTAGGCACAGCATTGCGCTCGCGGGGGTTAGTGTATCCCGCCAGCTTGCTGAGATGAGTAAAGCGGGACGAAGAGTATTTCGGAGCAACGAGTGCGGGGACAATCCTGCATCGTACGTCCCAACGGCAGCCCGACATGAGGCCGCTACGAACAACGACTCGGCTTGCAGTTGTGTTGATTTCGGAGGATGGATGACGAATGCCCCCAGTGTGAATGCCCAACATCCGGCATCGGCC
>DASXGY010000107.1:0-7625 GCA_036488835.1 Acidobacteriaceae bacterium | reverse complement strand
CATCTTGCCAATCTGTTGTCGTAGTATGCGGCTGGGATGGCTAGTGAAAAGATGAAGGTTCTGCTGATCGGAGCGGGTGGGCGGGAGCACGCGATCGCGTGGGCTCTGGCGAAGTCGCCGCGTGTGGATGAGGTCGTGTGTGCACCCGGCAATGCGGGCATTGCGAAAGTGGCGCGATGCGTTCCAGTGGATGTTGCCGACCTGCATGCGCTGGTGGCGCTGGTTTCCCGGGAGCAGCCGGGGCTGGTGGTCATCGGACCGGAGCTGCCGCTCTCCCTCGGATTGACGGACGAGCTGCAGCGGCGCGGCGTCCGGGTCTTTGGCCCGACCAAGGCTGCCGCCACGCTGGAGACGAGCAAAAGTTTTGCCAAGCGCTTTCTGCAGCGGCATAACCTGCCGACTGCGGCTTACGCCGTGATCAGCGAGGAGAGCGAGGCGGAGGATGTGCTTACCCACTTCCGCTTCCCGGTTGTGGTCAAGGCCGATGGACTCGCCGCGGGCAAGGGCGTGGTGATCGCGAAGACGAAAGAAGAGGCGCACGCTGCCATCGCAGGACTTTTTTCCGGGCAACTGCTGGGGACGCCGGAACATTCGGTGTTGATCGAAGAATTTCTGGAGGGCGAAGAGCTTTCGTTCCTGGTGATCTCGGACGGTACCCATGCGGCGCCGCTCGCGCCGGCGCAGGACCACAAGCGCATCGGCGAAGGCGACACCGGACCCAACACCGGCGGCATGGGGGTGTATTCGACCGATGCGATGCTGTCACCGGAACTGCGCGACTGGATCATGCACCACATCGTGCAGCCTACGCTGGACGGCATGCGCGCGGAGGATGCGCCGTTCGTAGGCGTGCTGTACTGCGGACTGATGATGACGGCGCGCGGGCCGATGGTGCTGGAGTTTAATGCGCGCTTCGGCGATCCGGAGACGCAGGCGATCCTGGTCCGGTTGGAATCCGATCTGCTGGAGGCGATGGAGGCTGCCGTGGAAGGGCGGATCTCCGAGACCGAACTGCGCTGGAAGCCGGGCGCGTCTGCATGCGTGATTGCCAGCTCTGCCGGCTATCCGGGGCATTATCCGAAGGGACTGCCGATCACCGGCCTGGAACGCGCTGCGCTGATCCGTGACGTGGAGGTGTTTCACTCCGGTACGGGGCAGAAGGGCGGCCAATTGGTGACCGCCGGAGGCCGAGTCCTGGGCGCGACGGCGTTTGCTCCGGACCTGGAATGGGCACTGGCGAAGGCTTACGAAGCGCTGGGGATGATCCACTTCGACGGCATCTACTACCGGCACGACATTGGCTATCGCGCGGTGAAAGAGGCGAAGTAAGAGCTGCGAGGAACAGTGAGCCGGCAGGCAATACTTTGACTCGTCAGACAACAGGCAACCCGGAGCGGGAAACAAGTAATCCAGCCAGTGTCGTATCCCACGTGCTGGAGGCCCCGTTGCGATTTCCTAAGGTCCATCTCTCCCTACTCCTCGTTCTCGTTTCCTTACCTTGCGTGCTGCCGGCAGCCACCGTCAGCTTCTCGCAAAAGACCGTCGCCTTCCCGGATGGTGATTTTCCCTACGTAACAGCCACTGCGGACTTCAACAATGATGGCCGTGAAGATCTGGTCTCCACGGTCTTTCCCGTGCAAACGGGCGGGGTCGGTGAGTTCAATCTGCGGCTCTCGACAGGCGATGGCACCTACGCTGCGCCGAAGCTGTACACGCTTCCAAACGGCGGCGGCCTGAGCGGTGTCACGGCAGGCGATTTCAACAACGATGGATGGGCAGATCTCGCCGTCTCCGGATACAACCTGATCTACCTGTACGTAAATGATAAGAAGGGCGGCCTGACTCTGCAGGGCACGATACAGGCTCCGGGCCTTGGCGGATCCGTCGTTCCGGGAGATTTCAACCACGACCGTCTTATGGACCTGGCCTATGTTGCGAACGGCGGGCTGCACATCCTGTTCGGCGACGGCAAGGGCGGCTTCACGCAAGGTCCGGTCACGCCGGTCAACTGGGAGGGCGAGCCGCTGCTGGTGGGGGATTACGACGGCGACGGCATCGCCGATATTGCCTGGGGAGACTACGTCAACTACACCACGGCGACGGTTCTCTACGGTGATAACACCGGTCATTTTGTGCCCAAGTATGTGACGTTCCCTGAAGAGGTCCTCTTGAACGCGGGCGACGTGAACAGCGACGGAACCACCGACCTGATCGGAAGTCCGCAGGCTCAGGAAAAGCACCTCGACATCTTCTACGGAAATACGGCACGTACCTTCGCGAACCACACCACTATCCCGTTAAAGGGCTGCGCAACCAATGCGGCTTCTACGGTTGACCTGGACGGCAACGGACTGAAGGACCTGGTGGTCCTGGAGTCAAACTGCAGCACGAGTGGCGGCGGACCAAATCCGAATACCGTCGGCGTGCTGACGCGGAACAGCAATGCCAGCTACAACGCGGAGCAGACAATCTACACGGCGAATACGCAGTATGGAGGAATTCAGTATGGACCGATCGTGGTGCGCGGCGACCGCAACTCCAAACCGGACGTAGCCTTTGGGGTTTGCGCAGATGACGAATGCCTAGGAACGAACTTCCAGATTCTGCTGAACACGACCAGCGGCGGCTTCCCGACTTGCGCTGCGCCGAATGCGTTTGAGGGGATCAACGTGTGCGCGCCAACCGGGTCGCCAACGTCACCAGTGGCGTTCCACGTCGGTGCTGCCGGCCAGGTGCCGATGCGCAAAGTGGAGGTGTGGGTGGATGGCACGAAGAAAGTGGAGCAGCTGGACGGCTTCTCTCACTATTCATTCCTCGACAAGAGCATCAGCCTGACGCCAGGAAGCCACAGGGTGACAATTTTCGCAGCGGGCTGGGATAACTGGCTCGAACAGAAGACATTCACGCTGAGCGTGAAGTAGGATTTGCCGTCCAGGCGGACGCGCCAGTGGCGCGCTTCGTGGGTTCGCTTCCCTGGGGTTCGCTTTCTTGGGTCGCTCACTTTCGGCATTGTGGGCGACCTGGCCGAGTCCCACATCTCCAAAGCGAGATGTGGGGCACCCTTCTTTTCAGGCACCTGACTGATGCGGCGCGATCACGCAGTATTGTTTGCCGACGTAGCCGGAGCTGGGCGCCTGGTCGAGATAGACGAGCTTGCCGTTGAAGTCCCTGGCAGCCGTGTTGGTGAATTGGATGTCCACAACCCTGGCCGGGCCGAGGGTGCGGCGGACGATGTGCTCCGGCAGACAGTGCATCTTCATGTCGCCGGGGCCGCGTTTGAGCGCCACTCTGACCCTGGATCGAAGATGCAAAACATGGCGCACGCGGATCATGCGGGATGAGAGGTCCGGGGCGGCGAAGGAGTCCTGCACGCCGAAGACGAGCACTCCAGCAGGCGCGAGGACTCTTATGAATTCGCGGAGATAGTTCTTCGCCAGGTGGCGAGGCACATGCTGGAGGACGATGTTGCTGTAGATGAACGAGAAGGTTGCGTCCGCAAAGGGCAATCGCACTGCCGAGCTGGCTACATACCGGCAATGCGGATACTGGTTGAGCGCCTCTGCCTGCCGGATCATCTCGTGCGAGATATCGACCCCGGCGCTGGAGGCGAAGCGCCGCGCCAAGGCCTGGGTGAGCCGGCCGACCCCGCAGCCAAAGTCCAAGGCTGCACCGGTGAAATTGGGAGCATGCCCGATGGTGGCCAGATGGCTAAGGACGGTCTCCATTTCGGCATCGCCCGTGGCCAGGAACTCCGCGACATCCCACTTGCCGTCGGCCTTGCTGTCGTCGGTAAGGATGGCGCTGAGGGCATCTCGACCTGCGAGACTTTCCCAGGCTTGCTTTAGATTGTCGAGACTGCTCATGGATGCCTGCGCCTTTTGAGAGCAGCAAAACGCCGGGCACGGGCCCGGCGTTTGAGTCTGCCACCGAAGTCCACCTGCGCTAGCTGGGCTGGATCGGCTCGTTCTTCGTCGCCGTGACGGCGGTGTCCTGCTTGGTGGTGGGCTCAGGGGTACCCTTGATGCCGTCCTTGAAGCCCTTCAGGCCCTCGCCCAGGCCTTTGCCCAGTTCCGGCAGTTTGCGCGGTCCGAAGACCAGCAGCGCAACGACCAGAACCAGGATGAGATGTGTTGGTGTCAGTAGCTCGCCCATAGTGGCATGTCCTTCCGCAGGATCTTCTCCGCCGCATCATTGTCGCACACGCGCGCGGCGCCCTGCTCCCCTATGGTACGCCAGTAGGGCCAGCGATGGATGTCTGGCGCGAGAATTGACAAGTCGCTGACAAGTCGATCAGTTGGGCCGGGACGAAGCTGCGGCGAGACGCTTCTCCACCAGCTGGTAGAAGGTGCTGAGGTTCTCTGCCGCGCCGAGGGTAAGGCGGCGGTAGACCTTCATGGTGGGCCAAAGGCGAGAGCCGGCCACGTCGAGCGTGGGAATGACGGGGTCCGCCGGACCGCTAGAGACCTGACCGCTCGAGACCTGACCGCTTGATTCATGACTGCCGGGGTAGGCGGCGAGGAGCCAGATGCCATTCCAGCGGCGGCGCAGCACCTCTCCAAAGTAGCTGCCCCACAGGCGGGACTGGAAGTCGAGATCGACAGCGGCCTGGCCATCGACAATCCGCTCCAGCGCCGCGACCGAGGCCGGGGTGTAGTCGAGCAGCGTGCGATGCTGCTGCCGTGCGAGCAGCACTGCCTCATCTGCATAGGCGCGGATCATCGCGTCGATGGAGGGGAAGTTGAGCGCTTCGAGTCTGGCCTTGCTGTCAAACATCGCGATGCTCTCAGAGTATCGGCTTCCGGTGTATCTCGCCGGTCGTCGCGCCCCCTTCGTCGCGCTCTGACTCGCAAGGGGGCGACGAACGCATGTATTCTGCATGTGTCAGGAAGTGGAACCGTCAGGAGTCATTGTCGCGCGGATCGGCCATTGCCGGGTCCTCGAACGCACGCTGGCTGATGTTCGCTGACGCTATTTGGGGAGGCAGTCCGTTTTGTCCAAGTCTTTTCGTAGGTGCAGGAGCATAGTTCTCCTGCTAGGCGGCGCGATGCTGGCCGCCACGGCATTTGCCCAGAACACCAGCCAAAGCAGCGGCTCCGCTCCACAAAAACTTCCTCCGCCGCCAACCATCGACACCAACGTGAACCAGAATGAGACGCTGTCGGCCGTCCGTTACGACAACAAATACGAGATTTACGGCGGACTGGGCTTCTCGCACTTCAAGGCCGGCCCGCAGCTTGCGGCGGGCGCGAACCTGGGCGGCTTCGACGTTCAGGGCACCTGGTGGCTGACCCGCCGGCTGGGCGCCACGGCGAACGTGCGCGGCTATTACGGGACGCAGGGCGTGAATCCGAATCCGTATGGAGTGAGTGGACCGTTCGTTTTCGAGCACATGTTTCTGGGCGGCGCCACCTACCGGCTGATCTCTCGTGAGCACGCGGCGCTGAACGCGCATGGCATGGTGGGCGGGGCAGATGGTGTCTTCAGCCACGCGCTGGGGAATGCGCCGGTGACCGGCATTGCTGTGCAGCCGCGCGACGTTGGGCTGTACAACGACGGGCTGGTGCTGGCGTCGACGATCGGCGGCTCGCTGGACCTGAACCGCTCCCCCAGGCTGGCGCTGCGCATCTCGCCAGACTGGATCATGACCCGGTATGCGGGCTTCGGCACGCCGTCGGGTGTGCCTTCGTCCTTCGTCACGCGCAGCCAGAACGAGTTCGCTATCTCGGTGGGAATTCTCTACCGGTTCAAGATGGGCAAAGGTCCACGGCACCACAAATAGACGACTCCAGACCACGACAGACAAAAGCAGACAACGGCAGGGAAGGTTAGTTTTGCAGTCGTCTGGTTCTGTCTGTTGTTTGTCCGCCGTTGTCTGTTGTCTTAAACGAGTTCGAGTCCGGCGAAGAAGTAGCCGATCTCGAAGGCGGCGGTGTCTTCGGCGTCGGAGCCGTGGATGGCGTTCTCTTCGATGGAGCCGGCAAACTTCTTGCGGATGGTGCCCGCTTCGGCGTTGGCAGGGTTGGTGGCGCCCATCAGCTTGCGGAGATCGGCGATAGCATTTTCCTTCTCGAGCACCAGCGCGATGATGGAGCCCGAGGACATGAAGGTAGTGAGCGAGTCGAAGAAGGGCCGCTGCGCGTGGACGTGATAGAAGCCCTCGGCCTGAGACTTGGAGAGAAAGAGCTTTTTGACGCCGACAATTTTGAAGCCGGCCTTGTCGAATTCGGCGAGGATGGCGCCGGCGTAGCCTTTGCGCATGGCGTCCGGCTTGATGATGCTGAAGGTGCGTTGCGAGGACACGACGTTCTCCCTGATTTGCTGTAGATAGAATTTGTTCAAGTGTATCGTGCAGAGGCGCGGACCAGTGTTTACGCGGTCCGCGCGGTGGTTTGCTTATGCTTTGCCAATGACGCGCGCGAGGGTTTCGCCGATCTCTGCCGGCGATTGCACGACGTGGATGCCGGCTTCTTTCAATGCCTTCATCTTGTCGGCTGCAGTGCCCTGGCCGCCGGAGATGATGGCGCCGGCGTGGCCCATGCGGCGGCCGGGAGGCGCGGTCTGGCCGGCGATGAAGCCGACGACCGGCTTCTTCACGTGGGCCTTCACGTAAGCTGCTGCGGTCTCTTCCGCTGTGCCGCCGATTTCGCCGATGAGGATGATGGACTCGGTCTGCGGGTCTTCGTTGAGCAGCTTGAGCGCATCGACGTGCGTGGTGCCGATGATGGGGTCGCCGCCAATACCGATGGCGGTGGACTGGCCGATGCCGCGCTGCGTGAGCTGGTAGACGGCTTCGTAGGTGAGGGTGCCGGAGCGCGAGACGATGCCGACCGAGCCTTCCTTATGAATGCGGCCGGGCATGATGCCGATCTTCGCTTTGCCGGGTGAGATGACGCCGGGGCAGTTGGGGCCGACGAGCACTGATTTGGAGTGCTTGAGCTTGGACCAGACGCGCACCATGTCGTTGACCGGAATGCCCTCGGTAATGCAGATGATGAGCGGCAGACCGGCGTCCTCGGCTTCGAGGATGGCGTCTGCGGCGAAGGGCGGCGGCACGAAGATGACGGTGGCGTTGGCGCCACTCTTCTCTACCGCGTCGGCAACCGTATTGAAGACGGGCCAGCCCTCATGGGTGGTGCCACCTTTGCCGGGCGTGACGCCGCCGACGACTTTGGTGCCGTATTCGGCACAGCCCTTTGCGTGGAAGGTTCCTTCTTTTCCGGTAATTCCCTGCACGATGAGGCGCGTGTTCTTGTCGACTAAGACCGCCATTAACGAGTTACTCCCTTCGCCGCATTCACTACCAGATCGGCTGCATCCTTCATGGTGGAACCGACCTCGAAATTCAATCCGGATTCCTTCAGAATCTTGCGGCCCTCTTCCACATTGGTGCCTTCCAAACGCAAAACGATGGGTATCTTTACGCCGAGATTCTTCGCCGCAGCGACGACACCTTGCGCGAGAACATCGACGCGCAGGATGCCGCCGAAGATATTGATGAAGATCGCCTTCACGTTCGGGTCGGAGAGGAGAATGCCAAATGCCTGCTCGATCTGCTGCTGGTTTGCGCCGCCGCCGACATCGAGGAAGTTCGCGGGCGAACCGCCGGCGTACTGGATGATGTCCAT
>DASXGY010000072.1:0-3533 GCA_036488835.1 Acidobacteriaceae bacterium | reverse complement strand
GTCGGCAAACGCCTTCAGCCCGCCCACCTGAATGAGGCCGTCGCTGAATCCAGCCTGCATGCCGCTGCCCGCGAGATTCTTCCAATCCAACAGCCTCAGGTTCACGGAGATGCGGACCTTCAGCTGGCCTTCGCGCTCCAGGGCTTGCAGGGCGCGCAGATGCTCCGGACCTGAAGTGTCGTCTTGATCATCTGCCATCTCCTGCACGCTGGTGACACCGTTGCGTGCAGCTTCCTGCTGCGCGGCGAGGATCGCGGTCTCGGTCTGCTCAAGCGAAAGCGGCGGAATCACGCGGTTGATCAGCGTCATGGCCGCATCTTTGAACATGCCGGTGGGATTGCCGTCAGCATCGCGCACGATCACCCCGCCGGGCACATCCTTCGTGTTGCGATCGACTCCGGCTAGCTTCATCGCAAGCGCATTTGCCAGCCCCATATGGCCATCGAGCCGCATGATGAAGACCGGGTTCTTTGACGTCACGTCATCGATCAACTGATGGGTTGGGAGCACGGCGGGCGTCCAGCGCTCGTGATCCCATATACCGGAGAGGATCCACGCGCCTGGCGGCTGCGACTGCACAAAGCGGGCAATGCGCTCGCGGAACTCCGCTTGCGAGGAGGCATCGAGAAGTTGCACATTTGCCAATACCTGCCCACCTGTTACGAAATGAACATGCGCATCGTTGAAGCCCGGAACGACCCGGCGTCCATGCAGGTCGATCACGCGAGTGGGAGGGCCCGCAAGCCGCCGCACCTCCTCCGATGTGCCGACGCGCAGGATGCGATTGCCATAAACTGCGACCGCTTCGGCCTCCGGCTGCGCAGGATTTTCCGTCCAGACGTGCCCGTTCACCAACACGAGCGTTGCATATACCTGAGCATCAGCGGCAGTTGCACAAAACAGCACGGCCAAAGACACGACGAGTTCCTTCAGCATGATCGGAAGCACCTGCTTAAGAGAAAGATGATTGGGGGCGCTTCAGTATAGGGGCAAGCGCGTGCACGGCCACAGGAAAATCGATGCTGGGCCGCTCACTTGCTACCCTAAGCCATGCGCGTGCCGCCTCTGGCTCTTCTCGTCCTGCTGACTCCTGGCCTCCTCGCCCAGAACAACTCGCAATCGAACGATTGGGCCACACCCGCCGAGCAGTCCAACTACCGCACCACGCCCGACTACGCCACGACCATGGCCTACCTGCGCCGCGTCGCCGCGGCGAAGCCGCAGCAGGTGCGCATCGAGCCCTTCGGCAAGAGCGGCGAAGGCCGCGAGCTCGACATCGTGATCGCCTCGAAGGACGGCGTCTTCGATCCGGACAAACTGCACGCAGCGAAGCGCCCCATCGTGCTGGTGCAGAATGCCATTCACGCCGGCGAGATGGATGGCAAGGATAGCTGCCTCGCTCTACTGCGCGACATGGTCATCACCGGCAAGGACGCGGCGCTGCTTGATCGCGCTGTTTTTGTCTTCATCCCCATGTACAACGCGGACGGCCACGAGCGCCGCTCCCCCTACAACCGCATTAACCAGAACGGCCCGGAGGAGATGGGCTGGCGGGGCAACGGCACCAACATCAACCTGAACCGCGATTACATGAAAGCCGATGCGCCGGAGACGCGCGCCTTCATGGCAATGTTTCATCGCTGGCTGCCCGACTTCTTCGTCGACGATCACGTCACCGACGGCGCCGACTTCCAGTACGACGTCACCTTCACCATCGAGCACCTTCCCAATCTCAATGCAGATACCGGACACTGGCTCGATGAGCGCGTCATCCCCGACCTGGAACACCAGGTGGACGCGACCGGCCATCTCGCCTCGCCGACCTACATCTCGCTGGTCGATGACTCCGATCCCTCCAAGGGGCTCGGCTTCGATGCCTTCGTCCCACGCTTTTCCACCGGCTATATGAACCTGGAAAACCGGCCCAGCATGCTGGTCGAGATGCACATGCTGAAGGACTACAAGACGCGCGTAACCGGCAACTACGAGCTGCTTCGCGCACTGTTCAATGTAGTGAACCGCGATGCCGACAAGCTGATCGCCTTGAATGCAGCAGCCGATCACGAGGCGGAACAACTCGGCGCGCATCCGCTGGGCAACGTCGGCTATCCGCTCGCGCTCGGCTGGTCGGGCGATACGACACCATTTCTCTTTCGCGGTTACCAATACACGCGTGAGCTCAGCGCCATCTCCGGAACCATGTGGGTGCAATACTCGCATGAGCCGTGGAACGCTACGCTGCCTATGCAGACCGGCGCCAAAATCACAGTGTCTGCCGTGCCACCCGCCGCCTACATCGTTCCTGCGCAGTGGACCCACGGTATCGACGTGCTCGCCGCGCACCAGGTCGTCATGCGGCGCACCACAGCATCATGGACCGCGCCCGTCGAAACCTATCGCTGTCACGATGGCAACTGGCAGCAGCCGCCCTTTGAAGGTCATCACCCCATGTTTGCCGGTGAGGGCAGCGAAGGGCATCCCGGCAAACCGCCGCAATGCACACTCGTCACCGAGACGATGACGTTTCCTACGAACTCCGCTGTCGTCGAGCTGAACCAGCGGCTCTCGCACGTGGCCATGGCTTGGCTCGAGCCGACGGCGCCCGACTCCGCGATGGCCTGGAACGCCTTTGACCCTATCTTCGAGCAGCGCGAATATGGCGAGCCGTATGTGCTGGAAAAGTTGGCCCGCGAGATGATGGGCAAAGACCCTAAGCTCAAAACGGAATTTGAACAGCGCGTCGAAAACGATCCCAAGTTCGCCGCAAACCCCTACGCACGGCTTGAGTTCTTTTACGATCATTCGCCATGGGCAGACCCTAGGCTCGGCCTGTACCCGGTGGGCCGGCTGTCCAGGCTGGACGGCGTTCCGCTTCGTTAGCAGCATCTGAACTCCCCGCCGTAAACCGCCGCCTATAAGCCAGTTACAGCAGGTTACGAAAGAGTGCTTGCGTATATCGCAAATTGCGATATTGTTATCGCGGATTGCAATATGAAGCTTGGCGAGAAAATCCGCTACCTGCGCGAAGCCGAAGGCTCCCTTCGCGGCCTCGATCGCGCGATGACCCAGCAGGAGCTGGTGCGCGCCATTCGTGCCGAGATGGACACCGCCGTCAGCCAGTCCTACCTCTCGCAGATAGAGAGCGGCGCTCGCCCGCACCTGACCAACACCACGCGCCTATTGCTGGCCCGTTTCTTCAAGGTGCATCCCGGCTACCTGGTCGACGACCCGGAGGGCTACCACGCCGAGCTCTTATCAGAGGCCCGTATGCATTCGCGCACGGACGAGGACAAGCTCGACCTGTGGCTGATCGCCGGCGCGGAGCGTTTTCGCCGCGATCCGGAGCTACGCCGTGCGCTGCTCGCCGCGGCCCAGCACGATGACACCCGCCGTTGCCTGCTTCTGCTCGCCGCCGTCCTCGAAACCCCGTCGCTCGCCGACCGGCTGCTCGAAGTGCTGCGGCCGGAGCTCGCTCCGCGGCGCAAACAAGCCGCTGAGACAAACGGCGCTGAAAAACGAAGCGCAGAGAAACG
>DASXGY010000040.1:0-2723 GCA_036488835.1 Acidobacteriaceae bacterium | reverse complement strand
GCGCTGTTGATGGCCAATCTGCAGGCGAACCTGCGCAGCCAGTTTGCCCTGGCGCGCGAAGAACCACAGCGCTTTCTGCAATCCGTGAACCAGCTCTTCTTTGAGAACACGGTGGACAGCGCCTATGCCACGGTCTTCTTTGCCGAATACGACGACGCCGCGCGGCGCCTGCGATACACGAACTGTGGACACCTTTCCGCGCTGCTGCTGCGGCGGGATGGGGTGGCGGAGTGGCTGCGCTCGACGGGCACGGTGCTCGGGCTGTTCAAGGAGTGGGAGAGCCCAACCGTAGAGTGCCAGCTTTTTCCCGGGGACACGCTTGCCCTCTATACCGATGGGGTGACGGAATCGTTCAACGGCGCGGAAGAGGAGTTTGGCGAGCAACGTCTGATCGAGGCGCTGATGCGGCATCGAGGGCAGGATGCGGAGTCAATGGTCACGTTGGTGATTCGAGATGTGCAGCGCTTCAGCCCGCATGAGCAGCACGACGACATTACATTGATTGTGGCGAAGTGCCGGGGCTAAGTCTTGTCAGTGTTTTGTCTGGGCTTGCTCGATGGCGCGGACGAGAGCTGACAGGCGAGCGGGGTCTACATCGCTGATGGCGATGACTTCCAGATCATCTGTAGCGAAGCTGGTTACATGAAATCCGGAGCGTTCGGTTTGGGCCGGCATTGGTGCGGCGTCCTGTTTTTGGCGGACTAAAACAGAGACGCGATGGCGGCCGATGCTGTAGAGAAGCTGCGCCACCGGGTGGTTGTGCAAATAGGTGAGGTTCGCGCCGTCGAGCTTTGTGTCGTCGGGCAGATTCTCCGGCAGGTTGAAGCTGAAGGGGAGCTTTCCCTGGAACCAGGGCTTGACCGTGTGACGGTCGGAAGAGATCACCTGCGGCGGCTGATTTGCGGCGAGCGCGGCGATGTGCAGATCGCTCACCTCATTGACCAGCGCGGCTGTCTGGAGGGAAGCCATTTCGGAGCGTTGCGTACGTCGCTGCAGAAGTAACGAGCCCGCCACGATGACCAGCAACATGGCGGCCATGGCCCAGACGGAGAGCGTCCGATTTGTGAAGCGGGATGACGGCGCGTTACTGCGCGTGTCCGGTGTAGGCGCCGGAGTTTGACCGGATGCGAGACGCCGCAGGCGTTCCTGCAGATGAGTGCCCGCGGCGTATCGCTGACCGGATCTTGCAACAGCCGTTTTGAGCAGCGCTTGAGAGAGCGCGCTGGAGGTGCAGGCGGGGCAGCGATCGAGATGCTCCTTCGCCGCGGCGACCTGCTCGACGGTGAGCTCCTGGTCGATAAGGGCGTTGAGCGTTGCGGAAGAAAGATGGGTGGTCATGCGCGGAACTCCCGGTTCAGCGGGGTATCGGGCTGGAGCGATTGGCGCAGGTGGGCGCGCGCACGAGCGATGCGAGACATCACCGTGCCGATGGGAATGTCGAGGATGCCGGCAATCTCCTTGTACTTCATCTCTTCCACATCGCACAGCAGGATGACTTCGAGCAGCAGCGGCGGCAGCTTTTCCATTGCGCTCTCGAGTGCAGCGCGATCTGCCAGACGGGCCAGGCTGATCTCCGGAGTAAGGCGGTCGATGGCTGCGTCGGGATAGACCTCGGGACCGGACTCACTTTGCTCCCGCAACATCTCGTCGAGCGAGACGGTGCGCAGCGCGGCCAGGCCACTGCGCGAAGTGAGATAGGTATTTCTGAGGATGCGGAAGATCCAGGCTTTGAAGTTCGAGCCTTGCTCGAAGGAGTCGAAGCCGCGCAGGGCTTTGAGAAATGTCTCCTGCACCAAGTCCTCCCCGTCGACGGCACTCTGTGAGAGCCAGCGGGCCACGTTATAGAGCGAAGGAAGCAGTGGCATCGCCAGATCCTCAAACGTAGAGGGCCGGATATCCGCGGAAACTCCGGGATCAGGATCACGAATCGAGCGCTTCCATGGCAGCAGGGCCATCCGACCCGGACCTCCTTTCCCGGCTTCCGCTACAGATGAGAACTGAGTCTCGCAGCGTTTATTCGCAGGGCCGCGGAATAAATGTTTCAGCTGCCAGTTTGCATCCGTGGAGGATCACCCATGAAGGATATGCCAGATGTGAACCGCACGCTCGAGGAGCTGCCGAGCGATACACCCGCAAAACAACCCGAACCCGCGGCCAAGGATGGAATTGACCGGCGGAACTTTCTAAGCTGCATGGCGTGGGCAGGCACCGGGCTGCTGTGGACGATGGTGGGCGGCGTCCCGACGTCGAAGCTGTTTGCCGCGACCGCTGGAGCGGCAGGTGGAAGTGCAACGCATGCGCATGCTGGATCGGGCTTCAGCTTTGTGCAGATCAGCGATAGCCATATCGGATTCAACAAGGCGGCAAATCAGGATGTGGCGGGCACGCTGAAGCTGGCGATCGGCAAGATCAACGATCTTTCCGTGAGGCCCGATCTGCTGCTGCATACCGGGGACATCACGCAGTCGTCGAAGCCAGGCGAGTTCGATACAGCGCAGCAGATCATCAAGGATGTGAAGGCCGGCGAGACTTTTTATGTTCCTGGCGAACACGATACGGCTACCGATGATGGCGTGCTCTATCGGCAACGCTTCGGCAAAGGCACGGTGGGCGATGGCTGGTACAGCTTTGAGCACCAGGGCGTGCACTTTATTGGGCTGAACAATGTGCAGCAGATCGATGCGATGGGGAAGCTGGGGCCGGAGCAACTGCGCTGGCTGAAG
>DASXGY010000030.1:0-3267 GCA_036488835.1 Acidobacteriaceae bacterium | reverse complement strand
TATCAAAGTGAGGTGCGGTGATGGGAAAGCTTACGGGGAAGGTTGCCGTGGTGACGGGAGCATCGAAGGGCATTGGCGCCGGGATCGCGAAGGAGCTGGCGGCGCAGGGCGCGTCCGTGGTGGTGAATTATGCCTCGAGCCAAGAGGGCGCGGAGAAGGTGGTCGCGGAGATCACCAAGGCGGGCGGCAAAGCGATTGCGGTAGGCGGCAGCGTCGCCAAGGCCGCAGAGATCGCGCAACTGTTCGCTGAGACGAAGAAGGCCTACGGCAAGGTGGACGTACTGGTGAACAACGCGGGCGTGTATGCCTTTGCGGGGCTCGAGGAAATCACGGAAGAAGAGGTCGACAGGATGTTCGACACCAACGTGAAGGGTCTTCTGCTTGCAACCAAGGCCGGTGTGGCGCTCTTTCCGCCGGAGGGCGGCAGCGTGATCAACATCGGATCGGTTGCGAGCGAGCAGACACCTCCCGCGTCGGCCGTCTACAGCGGCACCAAAGGCGCGGTGGATGTGATCACGCGCGTGTTTGCCAAGGAGCTGGGACCGAAGAAGATCCGCGTTAATTCGGTGAACCCGGGGCCGGTGGTGACGGAAGGCTTCAAGTCGGCGGGCATCGCGGGCAGCGACTTCGAAAAAGGAATGATCCAGGGCACGCCACTGGGTCGCCTGGGCCAGCCGAACGATGTCGCAACGGTGGTGGCATTCCTGGCTTCGGACGACGCGCGTTGGGTGACGGGATCGTTGCTGCAGGCCGCGGGCGGCTTGCGGTAAATAAGGCTGGCAGTGAAATAGGCCGCACGTTCAGAAGCGTGTGGCCTATTTATGCTTGCTGCACGTATGGCTATCGTGTTCAGGCTGGTGACCGAGCAGAAGATTCCCTCAATCGCTGCCGGCGGCGACGAATATAGAAGACCACCGCCAGAATGACTGCGATCAATACACCTGCAACTCCTATAGCCTGAGCGACCAGGACGCGCATCGAGTTGAGCATGATGAACTTGCCGCTGGTGGTGTAGAAGCCATTGAAGCTGCTGACGGCTGCCGGCAGAGCGAGCAGATCGTCCTTCGTCAACTGGAGGACGTGCTCGTCCGGATGGTATTGCGACTCCCAGGGAAATGTCTCGCCGGCGGTGTTGACTTCGATGTGGCCGCCGAGGACAGCCGTGACGGGACGGTTCTGCACGAAGGCGGCCGCCCGTTTCGCGCTCGCCAAGTCCGCATCGGTGTTGTCGATGAGCAGGCGCCCGGGCATGAGGAAATCACCCGAAAAGAACAGCCCGGTATTCCTGTCATAGAACGCGACGTGGGTCTCGTTGTGGCCCGGGGTGGGGATCACGTCAACGATTCGATTGCCCAGATTCATTTGGGCTACGCCATTTGGCCAGTCGGTGAAGTTGTAATAGCGTTTCACGCTGTCCAGGTCATAGCCGACAACCTGGACGTTGGGGACGCCCTGGAACTGTCCATCCCCCGCGCGGTGGTCGAGGTGGCGATGGGTGTGAACCACCAACAGAGGAAGCTTCGCGGGGCCATCCTGGGGTAGCAGGCCCATCACAGTTTTTTCCAATGGCATCTGGTCCGGGTTCGCAACATCGCCAGTGTCGATGAGGAGTGCTCTTGTGGATCCCACAAGCAGATACAGGAATGGGGCTTCGAAGGTGGCGCAGAGATTCTCGCGAAGAATGAATGTCTGCGGGTTGTAGGCGTGGACCTCGATAGACGGCTGCGGATTTGCCTTGCAGTCCTGTGCACCCTCATTCCAATGGATATCCAGCGAGCCGTTTGCCGGCTGCGACGACGCGGACAAGCAGGAGATCAGAAGTGTCACGCCCAGCAGCGTGGAGAACCAAGGTTTCATTGCAGCCTCAGGGCTCTGGCAAGCGAAGCGGCCGCAGCCCGAATCGCTTTCATGAGTGAGAAACGTCGCATGCCACTGGCGGCATGTCCTCGATATCAACACCTGGACATCAACCCCTGAAGGTAGCTACTTGTCGCGGGCGACGACGAAGTCCGGCATCCAGAGCAGGGCGCGGCGCTCGTCGCTCTCCGGCAGGTCGGTGACCAGCGCGCGGGCGAGGTCGGCGTAGCGATAGGAGGAGGCGAGCGCGTAGTCGATGGAGCGGTGCCGTTCCAGGATGCCGAGAATCTCGCTGTGTGCGACACGATCGAATGACTGATCGGCGAGCACCTGGTCAATGAGGGCGCGCTCCGCCGGTGTGCCGTGATTGTAGGCGTGGATGACGGGCAGGGTGGCCTTGCCCTCGCGCAGGTCACTGGCGACCGGCTTGCCCAGCGTCTCTTCACTGGCGGTGAGGTCGAGCACATCGTCGACGATCTGGAAGGCGACACCGAGGTTGCGGCCGTATTCGCCGAGCTGCTCTTCTGTTGCCTCGCTGACATCTGCGAGCACCGCGCCCAGCCGCATGGAGACGCGGAAGAGGCAGGCGGTCTTGCGATAGATCAGCTCGTAGTATTCCGTTTCGGAGACGAGGCGGCCGATGGTCTCGGTCTGCAGCAGCTCGCCCTCCACCATCTGCTGGGTGAGGCAGATAAGCAGGTCGAGCACCTTGAAGTTGCGCTCTTCGAGCGCGACGCGGAAGGCCTGCATGTAGAGCCAGTCTCCGGCGAGAACGCAACGCGAGTTACCCCAGGTGGTGTTGGCGGAGGGCCGGCCGCGGCGGGTATCAGCCGCGTCGATGATGTCGTCGTGGACGAGGGTGGCGGTGTGGACCATCTCCACCACAGCGCCCAGCCGGACGCTGCCCCGGCCGCGATAGCCGAGCGCGCGCGCCGCCAGCAGCAGCAGCGTGGGCCGGATGCGCTTGCCGCCGCCCTCGCGCAGGTAGCCGGCAATCTCGGTGATGGCCTGAACGGTCGAGTCGGAATCGCGCGCGAGCTCCCGCTCCACGGCGCGGAGGTCATCCCGCAGCAGCTCGAACACCTCTTTGGCTGTCCCTACCGCTTGTGTGCTCACGTAGGTGCGGGCTCTCCTTCAAGTAGTGTATCTGGTCGCCCGAGACGGCGAATATCTGTTCGCCGGAGACGGCGAGGCCCAAGACGGCGAAGATATCAGGTCAGCCGCGAGATGTCCCTGCTCTAAAGGGCAAGCGGTCAGTTGGAGCGGTAATTCGTGAACTGCAGGTCGAGGCCGAAATCGTGGCCGCGCAGCAGCGCGATCGCCTCCTGCAGTGTGTCGCGGTCCTTGCCGGTGATGCGCACGGTTTCGCCCTGGATGGAGGCCTGGACCTTCTTCTTGGAGTCCTTGATG
>DASXGY010000012.1:0-3171 GCA_036488835.1 Acidobacteriaceae bacterium | reverse complement strand
ATGGTCTTCAGGATGAGCAGGTCGAGTGTTCCCTGCACGAGATCGCTTGGTTTCCCCATACCCCTTGACTATCTACAATCATGTTGTAGATAGTCAAGGGGTATCGCACTCACACCCTTCAGTGGCAGCGGGATCACGTTGTCGCGCCACTGTTCGTCGATGGTGTCTACCATGCGCAATTCCAGTGGGGTCAATGTAGAGGTGGCGGTTGTGGCCTGGGCGAGTGAAAGGGACGCCACGCCGAGCGCGATGGTCGCTGGAATTGTTAAAGGCAGTCCCGAAGAAACGCATCCGCCTGGGCATGCGAGGGCAGCATACTCGATCCCGGCGGCTCAGCCCGTTGGGGATGGCCGCTGGCAATCCGCTCGCCCGCTCCATACAATGGTTGGTAGACAGAGACAGCGAGCGGGGACGCTGGCGTCGAGAGACGAAAAGGAGCAGGCATGTACCCAGAGATTATGGTGATTCCGATGCGCGAGGAGCTGACGCGCGCGGGGATTCAGGAGACACGCACAGCGGCCGAGGTGGACGCAGCATTGGCCAAGCCGGGCACGACGATGGTGGTGGTGAATTCGATTTGCGGATGCGCTGCGGGCAAGATGCGTCCGGGCGTGCGCCTGGCGATGCAGAACGCGGTGAAGCCGGACCAGAGCATCACCGTCTTTGCCGGGCAGGACCGCGAGGCCACGGAGCGGGCGCGCGGCTACTTCGAGGGGCAGCCGCCGACATCGCCGGCGATCGGCATCCTCCGCGACGGCAAGCTGGTATACCTGATGCAGCGCTTCGTTATCGAGGGTGCAACGGCGCAGCTTATCGGACAGGAACTGGCACGTGCCTTCAACGAATACTGCGCAACAACGACGGCATAGTTGCGTTTAGATCAGCAAAAGGCCCGGCTATACGCCGGGCCTTTTGCATCTGTGGCGGCGCGACAAATGCGGGCCCTTCGCAGCGCTCAGGGTGACAAGCTCTCTGATTTCGATTCAGGGTCGTATTGCGCGAGGAAGCTGCCTGCCGCGATGCCACGGGTGAGGGCTAGGTGCCAGGCGTCGCTCACCTGCGCGGTGTGATAGCCGGAGCTAGGCCAGGTGTCGAGCAGCGTGCGCAGCCTTGCGGTGTCGAGGACGCGGCGAGCGAGCGGCGAGCGCTCGATGCGGGTTAGCTCGGCCGAGAGCTGCGGACGCGCGGCTCCAACGGTGAGGTACCAGTCGGCCGACTGCAGGCCGCGAGTCGTGCGGCGCAGCGTGGAGTCAGGCAGGCGTCCCTGCATCGCACGGCGTATCAGCGAGCGGCTTTGGCCGCATGCCAGGTACTGCTCGATCGGAATGCCGAGGCAGAACTCGAAGATGCGCTTGTCCTGCGTGGGGTCGCGCTGCTCCACCTGCCAGGCGGCAGCGGCGACACCGTTGGTCACTCCCGGGTCGTAGAAGTCGAGGCTGCGACGCACGGATTCACTGCTGCTCTCCACGCCATAAAACTGCGCGAGCGCTTGTTCCTTGAGCCGGTACTCCGCCGCTAGTTGCGGATGCACGGCCGTGTAGCTGAGGGAGAAGCCGCGCATCTCGGGATGATAGAGACGGCGCAGCCACTGCGGCACAAGCCATCCCGTAGCCCAGGAGGCCGCGCCCCGCCACGAGGTGTGGCCGCCGGCGCGCAGCCGGTGAGTCAGGCGGAGAAGCTTGATCCAGTGGCCGCTGCGTAGCAGATCGGACAAGCCGATCAGGCCGCCGAAGCTGATGGTATTGTTTCCGCCGGCTCCCTGCAGCAGCACGCCAAGTCCGCGGCTCCGCATGCCATCGAGGATGGCGTCGATCCACAGCATATTGGTGGGATTGAAGGTCGGCTGTCCGCTGAGCCGCATGTCGCGCAAGCAGGAGGCGAGCAGATCGCGTCCGCTGACGTTGACGCGCACGTGATCGATGTTGGGATAGAGCGCCGCGACTTCCGCGGCCTGGTCGCCCTCGTCGCCGAAGCGCCCCGGCAACGCGCTGCCGTCATAACCGGGAATTGGCACCGCGGTAAACGAGGTGATGCGGCCTCTTTCCTGTGCGAGCAGGCGCGCCGCGGTTACGGTGACCGAGGAGCTGTCGAGTCCACCGCTCAACTGCGATGCGATGCCTTCTGCTCCCGAGAGCCGCGCCCCGACGGCGCGATCCAGCCGCTCGCGGAAATCCTCCACGTAATCGGAGTCTCTCTGATAGCGGATAGGCGGGGTATCGAGCGCGTGCCAGTAGCGGCGGATCTCGATGCCCGCAGGCGACACTTTCATCCAGTGCGCCGGCGGCAGACGTTCGACGCCTTCAAAGAATGTCTCGGTGCCGCGGGGCGTCAGGACGGCGAGATAGTGCGCCATGCGCTCCACGTTGACGCGGTGTCCGACGCCAGGCAGCGCGCAAAGCCCGGGAGGCAGGGAGGCGAATGCAAAGCCCCCACTCGGACCGCACGAACGTGCGAAATGCAAGGGACGCTCCCCGCCGTGGTCGCGCGCCAGGAAAAGCGTCTGACGCTGCGGCTCCCAGCAGGCGAAGGCAAAGCCGCCAATCAGGTGGTCGACAATTTTAAAGCTCCAGCGAGTCCAAGCGTGGGCGAGCACTTCATCGTCGCTGGCGCTTTGCGCCAGGCCGAGCTCGCGGACCAGGTCGTCATGGTTGTCGAGTCGCAAATCGGCGACGATATACGGAACGGCGGCGGCAACTCCGGCGGAGCGACGCTGGATTTCGCTTGAAGCATCTGGAGATGGGCGATAGTCGCAGGAGCCAAGGACGATATGCTCGCCTGCGTGTTGCAGCGCGGCTGGCGAATTAGCCATCGCGGAGACCATAGCGAGGCAGTTTTCGGAGGCGGCTGAGGCGCGGGGCGACCATAGGCCGGCAATGGCGCGGATCTGGCTTCGGGGCTGGCTAGACACCGGACTGTACGGTCGCTCCAGGCGAAGCGCAGTAAGGCTTATAAAGGGACAAGAATGCCTTCAGACATTCCCTCTGGGCGTTGGTGTTGGATTCGTACGAGTGTGGAGATAGGACGGCGGATTCAACCCGACTTATGAGAATGTGCTCCATCGTGAACGTGACTGTGGCCAAGCTGCGCATCCGCCAGAGCCAGAATGTCGAGCACGGGCTTCTTCCATTCCCGCCGCTGCGGGACAATGGCCGATGCCGGATGTTGGGCATT
>DASXGY010000490.1:0-5362 GCA_036488835.1 Acidobacteriaceae bacterium | reverse complement strand
TTGACGCGGCGCTGTTCTATCAGGACGACTGGAAGGTGAACCGGAAGCTCACCTTCGACTATGGACTGCGCTTCGAGGCGCAGAACCGCATTCACGATCATGCGGACTGGGGGCCGCGCATCGGCTTTGCCTACGCAGTGGGTGGCGGGAAAAAGCGGCCGCCCAAGACGGTGATCCGCGCCGGGTATGGATGGTTCTTTAATCGCTTCAGCAACACCAGCGTGATCCAGGCGATCCATCAGAACGGCCTGAACCAGCAGCAGATTGTCTATTCAAATCCCGCGTATGTGCCCGGGCAGCCGCCCTCCGGCGTAGGTACGGTGAGCTCGCGCTCAGCGAGCTACAGCATCAGTCCGAAGGCGAAGGCAGCGCTGGATATGCAGGGCGCCGTCGGCGTCGACCGGAAGATCACGAAGGCGATCACCGGGAATGTGACGTATCTCTACAGCCGCGGCGTCCACCAGTATCTGAGCGACAACATCAACGCCCCGCTCTACGATTACGCAAACAACACGTTCATCACAGATGCATCCGGGAATCTGCAATATCCGTTCCCCGGAAAAGGCAATCTCTATCAGTTCCAATCGAATGGTGTGTATCGGCAGGACCAGCTCATCACGTCGGTCAACGCGCGGGCGGGAAACTATTCCATCTCGGGCTTCTACGTGCTGGGATATTTCAAGAGCGATACGACTGGGGCGAACTACTTTCCATCGCGTCAGAACGATATTGCGTTCGACTACGGCCGTTCCAGTAACGATGTGCGCAACCGGTTTTTCCTGCTGGCCACCACGAATCTGCCTTATGGCATTCAGGGATCGATCTTCACTATCGCGAATGGCGGCGCGCCGTACAACATCACGACCGGGCAAGATCTGAATAAGGACAACCAGTTCAACGAGCGGCCATCGGTGGTAGATGCCAGCCTGTGCACTCCGGGTTCAACGCAGTATTACGCAACGCGCTACGGCTGCCTGAATATCACGCCCAATCCCGGCGAGACGATTATTCCTTATGGCAGTGGGCGAGGACCGGCGAACTTCAGCGCAAATGTGAGGCTTAGCAGGAATTTTGGCGTCGGGCCGAAGCTGACCGGGCATGGTGGAGGCGGGGGTGATGGCGGGCCGCGTGGCGGCGGCGGACCAAGGGGCGGAGGCGGACCGCGCGGTGGACTCGGGCCTGGCGGCCTGAGTGGCAGCGGCGGAGGCGGCTTCTTCGGCGGCCCGCGCTCGAAAGAGGTGCCGCGCAAGTACAACCTGAACTTTACGGTGGCGGCGAACAACGTCTTCAACGTTGTGAACCTGGCGCAACCGAGCAATGTGGTGAGCAGCCAGAACTTCGACAAGTCACTCGCCCTCGCCGGGCAGTTCTTCAATCGCAACGAGACATCGCTGCGCACTATCGATTTGCAGATGAGCTTCAGCTTCTGAACTGGCCGTCGGACGAAGGCGCCGGTGGCGCAGTGCTGGTCGTTCAGGCTGCATGGTGTGCACGTGCGGGCAAACAGCACGAACACTCGCGCCGTGTCATACCCAGACGCGTGGTACGCGCGTTCCTACTGCGCAGAGCACCTCGTACGCGATGGTGCCGGTGTGGGCGGCGAGGTCGTCTGCGGTGATGCGTTCGTTGCCCTGCTGGCCGAGGAGCACGACTTCATCGCCGATCACGGCATCTGCGATATCGGTCACGTCGACCATGGTCTGGTCCATGGTGACCCGGCCGACGATGGGCGCGCGATGGCCGCGCAGCAACACCTCTCCGCGATTCGAGAGCAGGCGGTTGTAGCCGTCCGCGTAGCCGACCGGCAACAGAGCGACGCGGGTGGGACGCGCGGCCCGAAACGTCGCGTTGTAACTGACGCCTTCGCCGGCCGGGATGGTGCGGAGCGCAGTGATACGGGTCTTCCAGCTGAGCACCGGTTGCAATCCCCGTTCGGCGGCGAGCGGACCATAACCATAGAGCGCGATGCCCGGCCGCAGTAAGAGGCGGCTGCCACTTTCCTGTGCGATGTCGCGGAGCGTGGCTACCTGCGCGGCTTCAAAGAGGCTGGCGGAGTTGCCCGCGTGGATCATGGGCGGGGCGACGCCGTGCTCGCGGAGTGTCGCCAGGACGGCGCGAAATCGGTCGAGTTGTTCCGCGGTTTGCGGCGAACCGGTGTCTTCCGGCGATGCGAAGTGCGTCATGACGGCTTCGAGCAATAGCTGCGGATGACGCGTGAGCTGCGCGGCAAATGTGGCGAGCGCGGTGATGTCGTTCCACTGAATTCCTTGTCGCGCCATCCCGGTGTCGATTTCAAGGTGCAGGGGAAAGGGTGGCTCAGCGGATTGCGGGACAGCTTCGGCGAGCCATGCCAACTGCTCGACGGAGCCGAGCACAGGGGTGAGAGCGTGTTCCACGACCGTTTGCGCTTCGCTCGCAAAGAGTCCGGAGAGGATCAGCGTGCGATGGGTCTTGAGTTGCGGCTGCAGGAGCAGCGCTTCGTCGAGGCAAGTGACGGCGAACCAGTCACAGCCATCGGCAACCAGAACGGAGAGCGCTTCGACCGCGCCGTGGGCGTAGGCGTCGGCTTTGATGACGCCAACGACATCTGCGCCGGCGCGCGCGGCCTGCTCACGCAGGATGCTGTAGTTGCTGCGCAAAGCCGTGCGCGAGAGTTCTGCGCAGGTGGGACGGGTGCACGGGGGCGCCATCGTGTATGACATTTATTCGTAACCGCCGCCGTCACCTTCGTGCGCCATGTTCTCGAAGCGCGTGTACTCGCTGAGATAGGCGAGGTGGACAGAGCCGGTGGGGCCGTTGCGCTGCTTGGCGATGATGATCTCGGCCTTGCCCTTGGAGTCGGGATCTTCGTCGCCGTTCTCATCCTTGTTGTAGTAGCTATCGCGGTGGATGAAGGCGACGACGTCGGCGTCCTGCTCGATGGAGCCGGATTCGCGCAAGTCGGAGAGCATGGGCTTCTTGTCGCCGCCACGCTGCTCGGAGGCGCGGCTGAGCTGGGAGAGCGCGATGACCGGGATGTGCAACTCCTTAGCCAGCGTCTTGAGTCCGCGCGAGATGGCGGAGACCTCCTGGGTGCGGTTTTCGTGTCGCTTGCTGGCGGCGCCGGGCAATGAGGCGGACATGAGCTGGAGGTAATCGACGACGAGAAGGTCGAGGCCGCGCTGCTGTTTAAGCCGGCGCGCCTTGGCGCGCATTTCGGCGAGCGAGATGCCGGGCGTGTCGTCGATGTAGATGTGCGACTCGGTGAGCTTGGCCGCGGCGTTGATGAGTGCGTCCTGATCGTCGCGGCTGATGAAGCCCGACTGAATCTTGCGCATGTTCACGAAGGCTTCTGACGCGAGCATGCGGCGGAGCAATGATTCGCTCGACATTTCAAGCGAGAAGATGCCGACGACGCGGCCATCCTTGATAGCAGCCTGCTGCGCGATGTTGATGGCCCACGCCGTCTTGCCCATGGAGGGACGCGCCGCGATGATGATGAGTTCGGCGGGCTGGAGGCCGCTAGTCATGCGGTCGAAGTCCTTGAAGTGCGTGGCCAGGCCGGTGACTTCGCGCTTCAGCTTCCAGATGTTGTCGATGGTGCCGAAGTGCTCTTTGACGATGGCGGGGATGTTGGAGAAGTCGCGGGTGATGCCGCTCTCCGACACCTGAAGCAGCGCGCTCTCGGCGGCGTTGAGGACTTCCAGAGCATCGTCGGACTGGTCGGCCGCCTGGGTCATCGCCGTGTTGCAGACATGAATGAGCTGGCGCAGCAGGGACTTGTCCTTGACGATGCGCACATACTCTTCTATCGACACGCGGCGCGGCAGGCCCTCGGTAAGCGAGGCGATGTAGGCGACGCCGCCGACCGACTCGACTTCCTTTTTCTTCGCCAGCTCCTCGACCAGCGTTACCAGATCGACGTGGCGACCGCTGCTGATGAGGTCGTCCATGCGGGCGAAGATGCGGCGGTGCGAATCGAGCGAGAAGTCGTCGCAGGTTAGCTTCTTCTCTGCGGCTTCGTGGAAGTGGGCGTTCTCCAGCAGGATGGCACCGAGGATGGAGCGTTCGGCGTCCGGGCTGGCGGGCATGCCGCGCTCAAGGGAGATGTCTGGAAAGGCAGCCATGGGGTCTATGTTGCTCTATTTTCTGCCTGTTCGGAACAGGGCGTTTCTGTGCGAATCTTGTGTTTACACACGCCCTGTATCATGTGCTGTGGAGAATGCCGTTCATGCTGTGGTTTCGCGCCCGCTGCACACTTGCCGCTGTTTTTTTCGCCCTTTCCTTCGCCGGCCTTCATGCCCAATCCGCTGATGTGTCGCCGGAGATTGCGGCCATGCAGCAAGTGGAAGATTCCTGGGATGCTGCGGTGAGCAAGCATGATCAGTTTGCACTCGAAAATCTGCTTGCGCGTGATTACGTCGGCATCAGCGCCGAAGGCGACGTGACGACGCGGAATCAGCAGATCTCGCACCTGTTTGTTGCCGGCGCGGAGCCGGTTTCACTCACACAGAAGGTGATTGGGGCTCGACTCCTTGGCGATCTTGCGGTGGTGAACGGCACCTACGTTATGGAGTGGCAGGGCGCGAGCGATCAGCGGAAGGTGGCGGAGAAGGGCGTCTACACGCACGTCTTCCGCAAGAACAGCGCGGGCAACTGGCAGTGCATCAACTCGCAGCGTACGGTCGTTGCCACGGATGAGGAGCGGAAGAAAAAGGCTGCTGCACCTGCCAGCAAGAGCAATGCGGCGCTGCCGCTGCATATTCCGTTGATTTACAAGGGGCCGGAGAGCACGCAGAAGCCGTCAGCACCGGGTGCGAATCAGCCTCCGCAGTAGGTCAACGCATCCTGGCGAAGCAACGGGCGGCAATCGTTATTTCGTTAGTTGAGAGAGCTTCTTATCGCACTCGGAAACGCCCGCTTCGACGTTGCAGTCTGCATAGAGCTTGCGGGCCTCGTTCCAGAGCTTTTTCGATTGGTCCGTGTTGCCTGTTGATTCATTCACCAAAGCCAACCCTCTGAGTGTGTTCGCCAAGTCGAGGACTGCCTGCCCGCCAAGTTGGCGGTAGATTGTCTCGGCTTCCAGATAGAGCGGCTCAGCGTCGGCAGGCCGGCACATTTCCCGAAGCACGTCTGCCTCGTGACGAAGCGCATATGCCAGCCTGGCCGGCGGCCCTATCTCACGGTAGAGGAGGGTTGCATTCGCATACTGGTGACTTGCGGGACCCAGGGCGCCAATGTCGCGCTCGGCCTGGGCCAGACCGCACAGCGCCTCTGCCAAAGAAGGCCGATCGGCCTCAAGCGATGCTTCCCGTACCGCTTCAAAAAATGCGGCGCGCGACTCCGCCGAATCACCCTCTGCCCGGGCTGCATAGCCCTGTGC
>DASXGY010000428.1:0-4370 GCA_036488835.1 Acidobacteriaceae bacterium | reverse complement strand
GGTGTAGCGCGCGGGCTGAAGAAGCGCAATCCGCGGTTGGTGGCGATCGCGGTGGAGACGGAGGGCTCGATCCTGCAGGGCGGACCGCCCGGGCCGCATCGCGTGGAGGGCATCGGCGTCCACTTCATCCCGAAGACCTTTCATCCGGAGCTGGCCGACGGCGTCATCATGGTCGGCGACGATGATGCCTTTGCGATGGTGAAGCGGCTGGCCGCGGAGGAGGGACTGCTGGGGGGGTCGAGCTCCGGCGCCCATGTCCATGCGGCGCTCGAGGTGGCACGAAAACTCGGGCCGGGCAAGCGCATCGCGACCGTCATTCCTGATTCGGCGGAGCGCTATCTGTCCAAGAACATCTTTGAGGGTGGCAAGTAAGAGGATCATTCACAGGGAAAGAGATCTGAAAGCGCGGCGCTTGAATGTCGCTGCGCCTTTCACCGACACTGAGTGCTCAGTCCACTCTGGAGATTTCATGAGCAATCCGCAGCATGGCTTTGCCACGCGCGCCATCCACGCCGGCCAGGAGCCGGACGCCACGACCGGCGCCGTGAATGTGCCTATCTATCTCACCTCCACCTATGCGCAGCAGGAGATTGGTAAGAACAAGGGTTACGAATACTCGCGTGTTTCGAATCCGACACGCACGGCGCTCGAAGAGAATCTGGCGGCGCTGGAGGGTGGCAGCTCCGCCCACGTCTTTGCCAGCGGCATGGCGGCTATCTCGGCGCTGGTCGCGATGCTGAAGACGGGCGACCATGTCATCTGCGGATCGAATGTTTACGGTGGCACACCGCGGCTGTTCAATCAGATCGTGGCCAACTACGGCATCGAGTTTACCTACGTCGATACCAGCGACCCGGAGAACGTTCGCCGTGCTTTGACTCCGCGCACGCGACTGGTGCACATCGAGACACCAACCAACCCGCTGATGCAGTTGACCGACATCCGCGCCGTGAGTGCGGTGTGCCGCGAGCAGGCAAAGCGGGTGGGCGAGCCGGTCGATCTGTGTGTGGACAACACGTTCATGTCGCCGTATTTTCAGCGGCCGATCGAACTGGGCGCGGACCTGGTGATGCACTCGACGACGAAGTTTCTGAACGGCCACTCGGATGGATTGGGCGGCGTGCTGGTGGCGACGCGGCCGGATCACGCGGAACGCTTCGCGTTTGTCCAGAAGTGCACGGGCGGCATCCTGTCGCCCTTCGAGTCCTACCTGATCCTGCGCGGCGTAAAGACACTGGCGGTGCGCATGCGTCAGCACGATGCCAGCGGGCGGCAGATTGCGGCGTGGCTGGCACAACATCCGCGCATCGAGAAGGTCTTCTACCCAGGACTACCGTCGCATCCGCAATATGAGTTGGCGAAGCGGCAGATGTCCGGCTTCGGTGCGCTGATCACTTTTGAGACCGGCTCCCTGGAGCGTGCGAACGATGTGCTGAAGCGCGTGCGCGTGTGCACCCTGGGCGAGAGCCTGGGCGGCGTGGAGACGCTGATCTCGCACCCGGCAACCATGACCCACGCCGCGCTGGGTGAGGAGGGCCGCCGCAAGATCGGGCTCACCGATGGCATGGTGCGCATCTCGGTGGGCATCGAGGATGTGGAGGACCTGCTCGCGGACCTCGATCAGGCGCTGAAGGGCTAGCCGCGGTTTATGGGAATCCGTACATGGTTGTCCTGGAGCAGCGGCAAAGACAGCGCGTGGACGCTGCATACGCTGCGCCAGCAGGGTGCGCACGAAGTGGTCGGTCTGCTGACCACGGTGAACAGTGCGTATGATCGCGTCGCGATGCACGGCACGCGTGCGTCCGTGCTGCGCGCACAGGCCGCGGCGGCGGGGCTGCCGCTGATCGAGCTGCCGCTACCCTGGCCCTGCTCGAACGCGCAATACGAAGCAGTCATGCGGGATGCATGCGCGGCGGCGGTGAGCGATGGCGTCGAAGCGATGGCTTTTGGCGACCTCTACCTGGAAGATGTGCGGCGCTATCGCGAAGAGCGTCTGGCAGGCACGGGAATCACGCCGGTGTTTCCGTTGTGGGGCCGCGACACCCTTGCGTTGGTGCACGAGATGCTTGACGGCGGATTGCGCGCGCGCGTTACGTGCGTCGATCCGCGCAAGCTCCCTGCGTCCTTCGCAGGGCGAGAGCTGGACGCGTCTTTGCTGGCCGAGCTGCCGCCCGGTACCGACCCATGCGCGGAGAATGGCGAGTTTCACACCTGCGCTTACGCTGGGCCGATGTTTGCGAAGCCGATCCCGCTTCTGCCTGGTGCGGTCGAACAACACGGCGACTTCGTCTTTGCGGATTTCACGCTGGAGTGAAGCAATTCTCTAAGCCTCAGGACGCTTCAGGCGGAAGAGCACCGTACCCGGATCCTTACCGGTTCCATCCATGACGAATCCGCACTTGCGCAGCACACCGATGGATGCCGCGAGATGCGGATAGGTCTGGGCGCACACGGACTGCACGTGGCTGTAGGTGAAGATCCAGGGTACGAGCGCGTTGATCGCTTCGGTGACGTAGCCGTGACGGCGAAACTCGTTGAGGATGGAGTAGCCGATCTCCACATCGTTCAGCGTTTCGGGAGGCTCGGTGCATCCGCAGCCGCCAATGAGCAGGGCCGGTGCGCCCGCAGCCTGCTTCAGCGTGACGTAGCGGCACCATCCACGGTAGTGGGGATGGCGATGGACGCGCTCATACAAGTAGTCGATGGCCCTTTGATCCCAGTATTGCGGCGGCCAAGTATCTGGCACGACAGCGTGGAGAAGCTCGCCCAGCCCCTGCCCGTTCCGTTCCGCGAGCAGCATCGCCTCGGTCACGCTGATGAGCACGAGGCGCGGCGTCTCGATGGGTTGTTCCGCGGATAGCGCACGCCGCATTGGCGTTTGCATGGAAGTTCCCCTGTGAAGGTGAGCAGGTGGGTGTGCATTGGAGACCGCAGCTCCGACGCGTTCACTGGAGGGCAGGCGATGGCGCGAGACCACGCTACCATTGCGCGGCATAATCGGCAATCGATACTGCGACTTGCGGAGTATTGGGCTCCCTATACGGGAAAGCCGGAGCGACCCGCGGGTACGAGGCATGGTAGGATCGAAGGTTTTCCCGGAGATCCTTCAATGACTGCAACCACCCTTCCCAACGCAGCCAGCCACCCCTTTCGCCTGACCGAGGAGCAGGAGCAACTGCGCCGCGAGATACGCAGCTTTGCCGCCAAGGAGATCGCACCGCACGTGATGGAGTGGGACGAGGCGAGTGAGTTTCCCTCGGCCGTGGTGAAGCAGCTTGGCCAGATGGGACTGCTGGGCATGCTCATGCCCACCGAATTGGGCGGTGCGGAGCTCGGCTACGTGGATTACATGACGGCGATCGAGGAGATATCCGCCGTCGATGGGTCGATCGGCATTATCATGGCCGCGCATAATTCCCTCGGGCTGAACCACATCTACCTGGCGGGCAACGAGGAGCAGCACCGGCGCTACATCCCCAAACTGGCCACAGGAGAGTGGCTTGCGGCGTGGGGACTGACCGAGCCCGGCTCCGGCTCGGACGCAGCGGGAGCGCGCACCAGCGCCGTTCGAAAAGGGGATTGCTGGGTGCTGAATGGCACCAAGACGTTCATCACCAATGGCGGTCATGCCGATGTTGTCGTGGTGATTGCCGTGACGGACAAGTCGCAGGGCACGCACGGGCTGTCGGCCTTCATCGTGGAGAAGGGAATGCGCGGTTTCCGTCCGGGAAAAAAAGAAAACAAGCTGGGTTTGCGAGCCAGCGATACTTCCGAATTGATCTTCGAGGACTGCGAGGTTCCAGCCGAGAATCTGCTGGGTAAGGAGGGCGAGGGCTTTGTCGATTCGCTGCGCATCCTGGACGGCGGGCGCATCTCGATCGCCGCCCTCTCTCTCGGCATCGCACGAGGTGCCTACGATGCCGCTCGCAAATATGTGAAGCAACGGCGGCAGTTCGGCAAGGCTATCGCGGAATTTCAAGGCATCCAGTGGAAGCTGGCCGATATGGCGACGCAGCTCGAAGCTGCGCGGCTGCTGACGCTGCGGGCGGCAATGACGAAAGATGCGGGACAGACAACGACCAGCGAGTCTGCGATGGCGAAGCTTTTCGCCAGCGAGGCTGCGGTGCGCATCTGCGACGAGGCGGTGCAGCTCCACGGCGGCTACGGGTTTATCAAGGACTATCCGGTAGAGAAGTTTTATCGCGACGTAAAGCTGTGCACCATTGGCGAAGGCACCAGTGAGATTCAGCGGATGGTGATCGCGCGCGAGCTGCTCAAGCGGCCCTGAAGCGCAGGCCTGAACCGCAGCCTTGCCGGCTGCTACACTCGCACCTTGCACACCACTCTCAAGACCGGGACTGCCGCTCACG
>DASXGY010000419.1:0-3067 GCA_036488835.1 Acidobacteriaceae bacterium | reverse complement strand
CTCCACCACGCGATCGATCAGCAGGAAGGGGTAGCGGTGCGGAAGGATCTGCATGATCTCGGTGATGCCGAGAGAAGTTGCCGTGGGTGTACTCTCCGTGCTCATACGGAAGACGATTATATAAGCCGGGCCGGCTTATTTCTTCAGCTTGCGCACCGCCGCATCCACATCGAACATGTCGGGCGGAAGGGCGCCGCCATACACCACGTTGTAGAGAAAGCGCTGGTTCGTCATGTCTCCATTGTGGTAGCGGGCGGTCGAGAACGGCGTCGAGATGCCGTTGAACTTGTGATAGTCGTCGTACTCCTCGCTCTCAAGATTCTTGTCCTTGTAGAGCGGGTCCCGCCACTCGAAGCTGCGCCTCACGGGAAGGTGCGAGCCTGCGTCCAGATCCAGAGTCACGTTGTCGTTGGTGGAGGAGAGAATCGTGATCTTGTCCGCCAGTCGTCGCTCCACCTGCTCCTGCCCACCGTAGATGTAGAGCGCCCCCGGATCCTTCATCCAGATGCGGGCAACTGCATCCACGGAGTGATCGCGCCGCCGCAGGTAGTCATCCATCTCGACTTTGGGCGTCGCGCGCTTGCCCTTGTAGGTGATCTCCCAGCCCTGATCGCCAATGTACATCTCGTACACTTGCCGCTTCTTGCCCAACTCCACCCGCTCCTTGTCCGGCGGCTGGCGATAATCCCAGAAGTCGGTGATCTCTCCGGTTGGCTTGCCCTGATAGAAGCCCGACGTGCGCCCAATCAGCTCATAGCCCGGCGCATGCAGCCATGCATCGCCGCCCAGCGCTTGGATCATCTGCTGCAGCAGGACTTTCACTTTCTGCTGCTCAGCATCGGCTGTTGGATCGCCGGTAGCCTGTGCGCGCAGGGCAATGCCGCCGCACAGAATCAACAGAAGGACAAATAGCATTCGCTGTTTGTTCATCCCACCAGCACCGCGCCACCGTTCACGTTCAGCACCTCGCCGCTCATGAATCCCGCCCATGGCGTGCACAGGAAAAGTATGGGGGCTGCAATCTCCTCGACTCGCGCCACGCGGCCCAGCGGGATCGTGCCAAAGATCTTTGCGCGGCCCGCCTCCGTCGCCAGCGCAGGTGCCGACATCTCAGTATCCACCCAGCCGGGCGCCACGCAGTTCACGTAAATGCCCTGCGCGGCGAGCTCGCTGGACAGGCTCTTGGTCATAGAGATCAGTGCACCCTTGCTCACTGCGTAGTCGGCGTGAAATGCCTCGCCGCGCTGGCCGGCCGTCGAGCTCACCAGCACCACATGCCCCCGCACTTCTCCCTTGGACGCAGCTTGCCGCTGCATGGCAGCCACCGCCGCCTGCACCAGCCCGAAGACGCTGTCCAGGTTTACGTCCATGGTGCGCCGCCATTGCCGCTCATCCATGGTGGCGATCGGCGCATCGTCTGGCGGCCAGATGCCGTGGTTCACCACCAGGCAGTCGATCCGCCCAAAGGCCGCGACGGTGTCCTGGACCAGCGCGCGTCCCGCCTCCGCCGAGTCCAGGTCCTTCGCGAAGGCCCGGCAGACGGACTCACCACCACACTCGGCGGCCAGGCTCTCTGCACGGTCCTTGGTAGTCCGATAGTTAAATGCCACGCGCGCACCAGCCTGACGGAAGAGCCGTACCGCCGAGGCGCCGATGCCACGCGCACCGCCCGTGATCAACGCGACCTTCCCGCTCAAGGCCATCGGCACCGATGTTGTTGTGGATTCTCCAGATTGCATACCTGGACGCTATAGCATTTTCGGTATTGGTGTGGACCGTTTGACGATTGTTCTTGTGGCTTTTCTTTACGGAAAAGCCACACCGAGTGAATCTCCGCAGGATAGATGTATTACCGAAAATGCTGAACCGAAGCTGCGAGATGCGCGCAACCAGCGACACTCCTATCGCTGCTTACCGCGTTTTGCCAGCTCCTTTTGCCGCGCCGCAATCAGCTTCCTCCGCTCGGCCGCTGGCATGGCCAGCGCATCCCGCGTGCGCTTCGGCAGCTTTGCCTCCACGATGTCGCGTGCCGCGCGCAGCCGCGCTTCCAGATCCGTCTTGCGCAGCGCATTCCACCGCTCCATCGCTACCCAGTGCGCCCGGGCGAGATAGGGCGCAGGAAGGATGCCGTCGATCTCCAGCAACTCCGCAGCGCCCTCGGGTCCTGCCGCAAAGGAGAGTACGCCATTGCTGTCTGCATCCAGGTTCAGCAGCGCAAACATCTTGCCGCCAATCGCCTTATTGCCCACCCAGAAGACCAGGTTGTTGCCCCACTGCAGCGTCTCCTCCACCAAAGGCAGACTCAGCAGGAAGGCGCGTGTGCTCTCGCTATCCATCCCGAAAGTATGCACGCCGCGAAGGCGCGGCGCGAACTCTATACTGTCTCCACCCATGCCTGATTTCCTACCTGTGGATGAACAATTGGACTACCTGCAGAAAGGCGCGGCGGAGATCATCCGCGTCCCTGATCTGCGCGAGCGGCTCGAGGAGTCCCGTAAGACCGGCCGGCCTCTGCGCGTGAAGGCCGGCTTCGACCCGACCGCGCCCGACCTGCACCTCGGCCACACCGTACTGATGCGCAAGCTCAAGCACTTCCAGGATCTGGGCCACCAGGTCATCTTCATGGTGGGCGACTTCACCACGTTGATCGGCGACCCAACGGGGCGATCGGTGACGCGCAAGCCGCTGACCCGGGAGCAGATCGGCGAGAACGCCAAGACCTACACCGAGCAGGTCTTCCGCATTCTGGATCGCGACAAGACCGAAGTGCGCTTCAACTCCGAGTGGCTGGGCACGCTGGGCTTCGAGGGGATCATCCGGCTGGCGGCGCACTTTACCGTCTCGCAGATGCTGGAACGCGAGGAGTTCCACAAGCGCTTCCAGGAGGAGAAGCCGATCTCCATGCACGAGATGCTGTACCCGCTGTCGCAGGGCTACGACTCGGTGGCGCTGAAGGCCGATGTCGAGCTCGGTGGCACTGACCAGCGGTTCAACCTGCTGATTGGGCGAGAGCTGCAGCGGCACTACGGCCAGCCGTCGCAGATCGTGCTGATGACACCGATTATCG
>DASXGY010000403.1:0-1513 GCA_036488835.1 Acidobacteriaceae bacterium | reverse complement strand
ACCGGCGTGCCTTCGGCGACGGCTCGTATCTCGACCGGCAGGCGGCCGCCGTGGCGCTGGACGATGTGCATCCAACCGGCGCGGTTGAAGATGCCGGCGCGTCCGAAGTGCGCCGCGGCGAGGCGGTCGGCGGCTTCCACGTCCTCCGCGGTGACCACGCTGCCGGCGAGATAGCTGCGCAGATAGGGCTGGAGGCCGAAAAAGACGGTTTGCGGGAAGCGGCCGCCGCGCGATTCCAGGTAGCTGTAGACCTCGCTGGTGCCGGGCGGGTATTGGCGCCAATGCGTGAGCTTGTAGCTGTCGCTGCGCAGGGGAAAGGGAATGGGCGGAATGGTGGACATGGAGCATTTCTCCTGTTGCTGTGTGCCAATTGAGAGCTGTTCTGTGCACCTTTTCTTGACGGAAAAGCTGCGTAGAAATCGCTTCTCCCGCCTGCACGTACAGGAGAATGCTCCAGACGCCAACCAGTGTATGCGGGCGCGAGTCCGCCGGCGGCCTGCGGTCATCTAACGGCCATGAACGAAGCTGTCATTGTGGCCGGGGGCAAGCGTGTGCTGCTGTCGGTGCTGGATCAGTCGCCAGTGCCGGAGGGGTCGACGCCCGCGCAGGCGCTCCAGAATTCGATTGACCTGGCGAAGCATGTGGAGCGGCTGGGCTATCACCGCTACTGGATGTCGGAACATCACGCGATGGACTTGCTGGCGTGCACCGCGCCGGAGGTGCTGCTGGCGCGGATTGGTGCGGAGACCTCGCGGATACGGATTGGTTCCGGCGGCATCATGCTGCCGCACTACAGCGCATACAAGGTGGCGGAGGTCTTCCGCACGCTGTATGCGCTCTATCCAGGGCGGGTGGATCTGGGGATTGGGCGCGCGCCGGGCGGTGGCCCGCTGGAGGCGCATGCGCTGCGTCGCGAGCGGCGGCAACGGCCGGCGGATGACTTTGAGGATCAGATTGCGGAGCTATTGTCGTTTCTCAATCACGATTTTCCTGCGGAGCATCCGTTCTCGCAGTTGACGGTATCGCCCGCGATGCCGGGCGGTCCCGAGGTGTGGATGCTGGGCTCGAGCATGTGGAGCGCAGAGGCGGCGGCGCAGTTCGGGCTGCCCTATGCGTTCGCGCACTTCTTCAGCCCGGTGCACACGCGGGCGGCGATCACGCACTATACGGAATCGTTTCGGGCCAGTCAGCACGCTGCTGAGCCGCGCAAGAGCGTGGCCGTGGGCGTTCTGTGCGCAGCGACGGAGCAGGAAGCGGAGCTGCTGATGGCGAGTCCGCGGTTGCTGAGCAGGCGTATTCGCTCGGGCGATCGGCGTCCGGTGCCGCGCCCTGAAGAAGCCTTGCGTGAATTGCAGCGCCAGGGAGCGGTGCCGATGGAGGAGGGTGAGTGGCCGCGCTACATCTACGGAACGCCGGAGCGCGTGCATCAGCAGCTTGCTGCGTTTGCCGGCGCGCTCGATCTGGATGAGGTGATTGCGGTGACCATCGTGCACGATCATGCGGCGCGGCTGCG
>DASXGY010000396.1:0-10030 GCA_036488835.1 Acidobacteriaceae bacterium | reverse complement strand
GTGAGATCTTTGATTGGTGAGGGTGCCTCGATGCTGATCGTCCTGCTGGTCAGCTGGATCATGGCACGCATCGAAGGCCGCCGTCTCGCCGTCTATGGCTATGCTGGCCGGGACAAACTGGTGCGATTCCTCTGGGGAGGGATGTGGGGCTTCGTTGCGCTCTCCGGGCTCGTTGCTGTGCTTTGGAAGATGCACTTCCTCGCCTTCTACCCGGGTCACCTCCATGGACTTGCCGCCTGGGAATACGGCCTGACCTGGCTGCTGATGTTTGTCTTCACCGGCATATTCGAAGAGTCGCTGCTGCGTGGCTATCTGCAGTACACGCTCACGCGCGGCATCGGCTTCTGGTGGGGGGCGCTGCTGATGTCCGTCCTCTTCGGCGCGATTCACGGACCGAATAAGGGAGAATCGCCGGTTGGCCTTTTTTCCGCGGCCGCAGTAGGGCTGGTCTTCTGCCTCAGCCTCTGGTACACCGGCTCGCTGTGGTGGGCCATTGGCTTTCATGCCACATGGGACTGGGCGCAGACATTCTTCTATGGGACGCCGGACAGCGGCATGATCGCGCGCGGACACTTCATGAGCGAACATCCCATAGGCCCGCTGCTGTGGAGCGGTGGCCCGACCGGGCCGGAAGGAAGCCTCTACATCATTCCACTGCTGCTGATCATGGCGCTCGCGATGTGGCTGTGGTGGCACAGACGCGGCGTGACCACCCCGTACAGTCAGGACGCGTAAAACGGCCAGCGGACACCTCTGCTGAAAGCTGCAGCTACTCCCAGCGATCCAGTGTTACGAAGCGGATGCCGCCGCGTCGAGCGGGGCCCAGCAGGTTTGCCGTCGCGGTTACAGTGCGGCGGCGGTCGCTGCCCATCTCCAGGTGGCCGCCATCGTGCATCAGCAGGTTGCTTCCGCATTGCTTGCGCTGGTTATGCGCTATGCCGCGGTGCAGCCGCGTCTCAATCTCTGCCGCTGACTTGGCGTTCCAGTCCCACGAAGTCACGTTCCACAACACAGGCATCAGCTGCAGCTCGGCTGCCGCGTGGAAAACTGCTGGATTTCGTGAGCCAAATGGCGGGCGAAAAAAGCGCACGCGGCTGCCGATGGTGTCCTCGATCAGCGCGGTAGCATCGCCGATTTCTGCGCGAATCCGCTTGAGACCCATATACATCAGCTTTGGATGGGTCATGGTGTGACAACCGATCAGATGGCCGGAGTGGTGCAGGGCGCGCACCACCTGCGGCTTCTCTCTGACGTAGCGGCCGATGACGAAGAACGTCGCGCGGACCTGGTTGCGGGCCAGCACGTCCATCAACTGGCCGGTGTAGGGATCGTTTGGGCCGTCGTCATAGGTCAGGGCGACCTCCGCCGGATCGTTGCCGGCGATGAGCGAGCGCCCAAAGAGCCGCGACGCCGGCCACAAGGCCGCGTAGTAAAAGCCGCCCACAACCAGCCCCGCCGCGCCTGCCCCGCAGGCGGTCGTCCACACCGTACGCAAGGCCGCATTCAAGCCGGTGGGGGAGCCAAACAGGGAATGGGCGCTCACAGGCGCAGTGTAGCAACCAGCCCCGCGGTCGCACGTTGGTACCCGGTTGGCCGCTCAACGACAGGCGTATACTTTGGTACGGAACGCAGGCAGCATCCCGACAGGGAGTTGCACTGGAGGCTATGAATGAGTCTGACCCCCGTAGTGGCCGCATCCGCAAAAATCACTCCCCACACCCTTCTGGAACGCAAGCAGGCACATCAGCCCATCACGTCGCTGACCGCCTATGACTACGCCACCGCGCGCCTGGCCGATGAGGCCGGGATCGACCTGTTGCTGGTGGGCGATTCCCTGGCCATGGTGGTGATGGGCCTGGAGAGCACCCTGCCGGTCACCGTGGAGGAGATGCTGCATCACACGCGTGCCGTGCGCCGAGGGGTGCGCCGCGCCATGCTGGTGGCGGATATGCCCTACGGTTCCTATCACCTGTCGGCGGATGAGGGCCTCGCCAATGCCATGCGCTTTGTGAAAGACGGCGGAGCGGAGGCGGTGAAGGTGGAGGGCCCCCGCACGGAGCTGGTGGAACGATTGGTCGCAGCGGAGATCCCTGTCGTTGGCCACATTGGGCTGACGCCGCAGTCGGTGCATCGCATGGGCGGCTACAAGGTGCAGGGCAAGACCGCCGCCGGCTACACGCGCCTGCGCAAGGAAGCGCGCGACCTGGAGAAGGCAGGTGCGTCCGCCATCGTGCTCGAGGGCATGCCGCGCGAGCTGGCTGCGGAGATCACGGCGGAGCTTACGATTCCAACCATCGGCATCGGAGCCGGCGTGGACTGCGATGGACAGATCCTTGTCTTCCACGACCTGGTGAACCTGACCTTTGCGCCTCCAGCACGTTTTGTCCGGCGCTATGCAGATGCGGCCGAGCTCTTTGGCAATGCCATCACTGCCTATTGCGAGGACGTGGTGGAGCGGCGCTATCCGGCGGAGGAAGAGAGCTATCATCTGCCGAAGAGCACCAGGGCTGCCGTCGCCGCCGAACCCAACGCGGTCGCATTCGACGCGCCGCACCTCCGCCGCAAGGCATAGCGTCCGATGCAGGTCCTGTCGACGATTCGAGAGATGCGTGCGGCCTGCCGCGCCGTCCGTCAGCGCGGCCAGTCGCTGGGTCTGGTCCCCACCATGGGCGCACTCCATGCCGGCCACATCGCGCTGGTGCGTGCTGCGCGCGCACAGTGCGATGTAGTTGCCGCATCTATTTTCGTGAACCCGACGCAGTTCGGACCCAACGAGGACTTCGCGAAGTATCCGCGCACCTTTGAGCAGGACTGCGCACTGCTCCAGGCCGAAGGCGTCGCGCTGGTCTTTGCACCGCAGCCGGGGGAGATGTATCCGGCGGGCGCCGCTACCGTTGTTGAAGTCGAAGGTGTGGGCGAGCGGCTCGATGGCGCATCGCGGCCGGGTCATTTCCGCGGCGTGGCGACCATCGTTGCAAAGCTCTTCCATATCGTCGGACCCGACCAGGCCTTCTTCGGCCAGAAGGACGCGGCGCAGGTAGCGGTGCTGCGCAGCATGGTGCGCGATCTGAACTTCGATCTCGAACTGGTCGTCTGCCCCACCGTCCGGGAGCCGGACGGGCTCGCGCTATCTTCGCGCAATCGCTACTTGTCTGCATCGGACCGTGTCCGGGCGCTGGTGCTTTCCCGTGCGCTCGACGCGATCGCTGCCAGTTATCGCGCCGGCGAGAAGGATGTAGCGCGCCTGCTCGAGGCCGGCTGCGGCATCATGGCGACCGAACCAGAGGTGCGCATCGATTACTTCGCGATCGTCGATTGGGAAACGCTGCTGCCGCTCACCGAAGCTCGGGCGGGAGCGCTGGTAGCCGTCGCTGCGCACGTCGGCAGCACGCGGCTCATCGACAATACGCTCCTGTGACAGCTACGTTACGAGTGCAACATTCATGCGTGCTGGTCCAGAGACGCATGCATTCCCGGCAACCAGGAAGCGCAGCGGCCGCTCCGCCGCTTTGCTGATGCCGATGCGCGGCGTGGTCAATATGCCCGGCGTCTCGTAGCCATCGTCGCGGAGCTGCAACTCCGAGTCCTTGCTCAGCAGATCCACTCCATTGTGCGTCGCGCGAGTAATGCCGAAGGCCTGGCAGAGGCGTCCCGGTCCGGAGGTGAGCAGGCGTGGCGACGCGTGCGCGGACAGGCCGCGCCACGCCGCCATTTCGGCCAAGCCCTGCAACGGCTCCAGTGCGCGAACCAGTACGGAGCCGGCCTGGCCTGCCAGCTCACACGAGATGTTCAGGCAGCTATGCATGCCGTAGATGAAGTACACGTAGGCGTGGCCGGCCGGGCCGAAGAGCACAGAGTTGCGCGCCGTGTGGCCTGCGGCAGCGTGCGCAGCCGGATCGCCATCGCCGATGTAAGCCTCCACCTCCACGATGCGGCCCACCAGCAAAGCATCGGGTATCCGGCGGACCAGCAGCTTGCCCAGAACCGCGCGTGCAACGGTGTCCGGCCCCCGCTCGAAGAAGCCGCGCGGCATCAGCGTGCCGGGTCCAGCCCCACGATCCGAAATTTTGCGAGAGGTCTTGCTGGACACGAGCGTGGGGTTGCCTGACTTCATCCCTGGTTTCATCTTAGCTACTGGCATCCGTCACCGATGTATGGACGCGCGACGAGGAAGGCCACTGGAAGGGCGGCACCAGGATTGGAGGTGGCACTGCGGTTGGGGTAGCTGTCGGCGGCCTGACCAGCGGCGCCGTGGGCGCCACAATGGGCACCATCGCCGCGACTACCAGCGGCTAAAAGCCAGCCGCCATCCCGACCGAGGCAGCCCTGACCTTTACCGTCCAGTAGCGCGTCAGGTCACTTTTTGACGGCAGCCAGCACCTCTTCGGCATGCCCTTCGGGCTTTACTTTCGCGAAGATGCGGGTCAGCTTCCGGTCCGGGCCAATCAGGAAGGTGGTGCGCTCGATGCCCCGCACCTTTTTGCCATACATATTTTTGTCCTTCATCACGCCAAACCGATTGCAGACTGTTTCGTCTACATCTGCAAGGAGCGTGTAGGGCAGGTCGTATTTCTCTTTGAATTTCTTCTGCGCCTTCGGCGTATCGCGAGAGATGCCGAGCACTACCACGCCCGCCTTCTGCAGCTTCTTGAAGGTATCGCGGAAGCCGCAGGCCTCGATAGTGCAGCCCGGCGTATCGGCGCGGGGATAGAAGAAGAGCACAACTGGTTTTCCGCTATAGTCGCTCAGGTGAACCGTTTCGTCGTTCTCGTTCTGTAAGGTGAAGTCCTCGATCGTATCTCCGACCTGCATGATCTTTCCTCCGCCGTGCTCTTTCTGTTTCAGGACAGCTACCATGGTAGCTGCAGCCCTGTGGCTGCGGAGTATGCCGTGAAACCTAGCCGGACAGGTCAGTGGCTTTTCAGTGCGGCAACCGCTGCCATCGCTTTGGGCTGCGTTGCCACCCTGCACGCGCAGTATCCCGGCCACATCGATACCGAAAAAAAGCCGGAGACGGCAACGCTGCGCTCGGTTGCGGTGCTGGAGTGGACCGGCGACCGTTCTCGTCCCAACGCGACGCGGCTGGTGCCGGTGTCGCTCTTCGACGGAGCGCATTTGCAGGATGGCGGCCTGTACCTGGCGCGGCCGGTGCCGCTGGCGCTCGATAGCGGGACGGAGTACGAAGTGGAAGGCTCAGGCCGGCCGCAGGGCTGGTTTGATATCGGTGGTGCGCGCGAGATCGGTACGGACTGGTTCGGATTTGGCGACTGGAAGCCATATGTTCCGCCGCCGCCAAAGAAGCTGCACCCGTCACGCTATCCTCCGACAGTGGTCCGGGATAAGTCCGATGATGAAGACAAGCCGCACTTCGTCCGGCGCGATCAGAGTACCGGCTCCGGGAACGCGAGCGGCACAGGAAGCACAGGCTCCACGTCGTCGAACAAAACTTCGTCAGAGAAGACGCAGGCTTCTTCGGCTCCGGTCGATCCGGATCGGCCGCGGCTGCGGCGCCGACCCGACGAAGACAAGCCTCAGCAACAGGACGCCGCGGCTCCGGAGTCGCCCAGCAAGGCGGCCGATCCCGATCGCCCGCGCCTTTCCCATGGCAAGCCCGCGGATTTGCAGGACGAGCCCAAGCAGCTGGAAGTCACGCCAGTGGCGATGGGACAGACAGTTGCCGTCTCCGATGCCGGCAGCGTGGGGACACAATCGTTTGCATACGACTGGGGCAGCCCTGCGGATGCCGCGGCGGCGCAGAAGGAGCTGGAAGCGCAAGCGGTAAAATTGTTGGCTGCCGCCGCGGCACCCGCCACCTCGACATCCACATCTGCGGCACCCGCTGCAAAAAAAGCCACCGCAGCAACGCTCCATAGCACCCCTCGAAAGCCTGTGCAGCGAAGGAAGGCGAAGCCTCTAGAGCCAGCCTCGCCGCTGACGGACGTTCACTTCAGCGCCTTTGCTCTTACCTATGGGAGCGGCGCGACGCTGGTGCTGACGGCGCGCAACGCGGCGACCACGCAATCGATCGCGGTGATTGCACTGCAGGATATCTACGGGAAAATTCAGGTGCTGTGGCACTCCATCACGGACGACACGCACCTGGACGTGACGCCGCGGATGAAGCTCATCGATGCGGTCGACCCAAGGGGTGACGGCCGTGCCAATCTGCTCTTCGAGCAGCGCAACGATACGGACCGGCGCTTCGCACTCTATGCAGTCGGCGCCAATACCGCGGAGCAGGTCTTCGCTACGGATCCACTGCCGCTGCATCCGGTTGCGCAGCAAAACGATTGATCGCTACGGATGCGGCAACTGCGAAGTGTCCCAGCCTCCGCCCAGCGCCTTCACCAACTGCACGCTCGCCGCAAACTGGCGCGTGGTAATGTCCGCAGCCGTGCGCTCATTGGTCAACTCTACGGTCTGCGCGGTGATGACCTGAAGATAGACGGTGAGGCCACTCTTGTATTGGCGGGTAAAGATCTGCATGGATCGCTGTGCGTCGGCGACTGTCCTCTGCTGCGCCGCCGCCTCCTGGTTCAGGATGCTCAACGCGGCTAGCTGGTCTTCCACATCCTGGAACGATTGGAGAACGGTCTCGCGGTAATTCGCAACTTGAACGTCATACGCGGCGCGTGCTTGCTCCGTAATGGAATGACGCCGGCCCGCATCGAACAGAAGCTCGGTGGCCGATCCGCCGAGCGACCACAGCGAGCTTGGTCCCTGGAAGAGATTCCCCGGCCGCGCCGACTCGAATCCACCAGTGCCCCCGATGCTGACCTGAGGATAATAAGCGGCGATGGCGATGCCGATCTGCTCATTCGCTGCAGCCGCGCGGCGTTCCGCTCCTGCCACATCCGCACGCCGCTCCAACATCTCCGAGGGCACGCCAACGGGAACAGTGGGCAGCGTGAGAGTCAGGGGCGCAGGACCCAGCGAGAAGTTGGAGGCGGGCTGGCCGGTGAGCGTCGCGATAGCGTGCTCAAACTGTGCGCGAGCGACTCCTATGTCGATGTCCTGCGCTACCGTCTGGTCCAATTGCGTCTGTGCCTGGGCCACATCTCCATCGGTTGCGACGCCGCCGTGAAAGCGGGATATCGTCAACTGGAGAAAGCGCTGATACTCCAGGATCGTGTCGTCGAGTAATTGCTTCTGCGTGTCCAGCCCGCGCAGCTCGAAGTAGTCCATGGCAAGCTCGGAGCGAAGACTGAGATCTACATTGGCAAGGTCTGCGTTGGAGGCCTGCGCGTTGGCGCGCGCCTGCTGCACCGTACGGCGGATGTTGCCCCACAGGTCCGGTTCCCAGGAGGCCTGTCCGCTGGCGATCAAGTCGGTATACGGGTTGCCGCCGTTCGGATTGAAGCCTGTGGGCCGGTGTTGTGAGACGCGCGTGCGCGAGTAAGAGGGCGTGACAGACAAAGTGGGAAAGTAGTTGGCGCGGAACTGCTGCACCGCTGCCAGCGCCTGCGTGTATTGCGCCAGCGCGGCTTTCAGCGTCTGGTTAGAAACGGAGACGCGCTCTTCCAGGGCATTGAGCTGCGGATCGTTATACGATTCCCACCATTTGCCGCGAAGCTTGTCGTCGCCCGGTTGCGCATGCTTCCAGCCCACGCCGGGCGCGGCGGGCGGAGGCGTCGCGGCTGGCTGGTCGTTGAAAGAGGGGGCCATCGCCGCGCTGGGTGTCTTGTAATTGGGACCAACCTTACAGCCGCCCGCAAACAACACCAGCGTCAGTGCGCTCAGCGCGGCGCAATTCCATACGTTCCATGCTTTGGAATGCTGTGGACTCACAATCCCTGCTCCTGTTTTTTGCCGCCGGCATTTTGCAGGACGTGCACCTTCTCGCCGTCGACGACCGAGTCGGGCGGATTGGTGATGATCGGTGTATTCGGATCGAGGCCGCTAAGTACCTGGACGGTGTCGCCGTCATCGTGGCCCATGGTGATAGGCACCAGCTTCGCGATGTCGTTGCCGCCCGTGTGTTCGACCGTGGCAACGCGCAATCCTTCCTTGCGGAAGAGCAGCGCGGACACCGGAATCACTACGGTCGGGACCGCCCGCCCCACCTTCAGATGGACCTCCGTGTAGGCGCCGGTCGTCAGCTCTCCCTTACGATTGTCGATGTCCACTTCGACGAGCAGCGTGCGCGAGGGAATGTCGATGGATTTTGCAGTGCGCACCAGCGTGCCTTCAAAGCTGCGGCCCGGATACTCGGCAAAGGTGAGCTGCGCCTTTGCCCCCGGCAGTGCGTCGCGGGAATAAACCTGCGGCACGTTCACGTAGACGCGCAACACATCCGTGGACGCCATGTGAAAGAGTTCTTTGTTCGCACCTAGATCGATGAGTTGACCGATGTCGACGCTGCGCGAGGTGACGACTCCATTGAAGGGGGCATAAAGCTTTTCAAAGGATGTCAGCTGCTCCAGGCGCTGCACGTTGGCCTGCTGGGACTTCACAGTGGTGTTGGAGGATTCGGCCTGCGTGGTGAAGTTTTCCGTGTCTTGTTGTGTCACCGCGTCCTGCCCCAATAGGCCCTGATAGCGCTTGGCCGTGGTCTTGGCGTAGCTGGCATTGGACTCTGCGGTGGCCAGGTCAGCACGTGCCTGCAGCAGTTGCTGATCGACTTCCGGCGAACTGATGACCGCCAGCAACTGCCCCTTACGCACGTGAGCGCCAATGTCGAAGTACCAGTGGCTCAGGTAGCCGCTGGTGCGCGCGAAGATCGGCGAATCCTCGTAGGAGAAGATGTTGCCGGGCAGCACGATCTCGGAGTTGGGTGAGCCGCTCTGCGCATTGGAGAGCAGCACATCCGGCTCCGCCTGCGCGTTGGTCTCGGCAGCCAGAGCGCTGCGAGCATGCTGCCGTTGCAGAATGCCGGCAAGGGCAATGACGGCGCCTGCGATGAGCAGCAGCGCGATGACGATGATGGCAGTGCGGCCCGTGACGTTCGTCTGCGGCGCGGGTGCGCCACCGTGCTCGCCTTGGGGGCGCGGGGGTTGTGGTGTGTGATTAGGCTCGCTCATGGTCCTCAATGGATCCGGGGTTCTCGCTTCCGGAAGTGCGGCCGTTCCGGTTGATCCGGGCACGGCGGCGGCGCTCCAGCGAGCCATGCAGCACGCTGAAGAAGGTGGGTACGAAGAACAGAGTGGCGACGGTGGCAAAGACCAGTCCACCGATCACGGCGCGTCCCAGCGGGGCATTCTCTTCGCCGCCATCGCCCAGCCCCAGTGCCATCGGGATCATGCCGATGATCATGGCCAGCGCCGTCATCAGCACAGGACGAAAACGGGTGAAGCCCGCGGCTAGAGCGGCGCCAATCGCGTCGCCATCATTCATTTCCAGTTGCTCCTTCGCGAAGGAGACCACCAGGATCGAGTTCGCCGTAGCCACCCCCATACACATGATGGCGCCGGTAAGCGCCGGCACGCTGATGTGCGTTCCGGTGAGGAAGAGCATCCACACAATGCCAGCCAGCGCGGCGGGCAGCGCCGCGACGATGATGAACGGATCCAGCCACGATTGGAAGTTGACAACAATCAGCAGGTAGACGAGCAGAATCGAAAACGCCAGTCCACTCACCAGTCCGATGAAGGAGCTGTTCATCGTCTGCACCTGCCCGCGGATCACCAGATGCGAACCGCGCGGCAACTCTTTGCGATGCTGGTCGATGATCGCTCGGATCTTGCTCGCTACGCTGCGCAGGTCGGAGTTCTCGACGTTGCCATAGATATCGATCACCGGCTGGATATCGTAGTGAGTCACGGTGGCCAGCTCTTCCCCAGGGCTGACGGAAGAGAGATTGCCCAGAATCTGGATCGGCTTGCCGCCCATCTGCGCCGCGGGCGTGAACATGCCAAAGCTGGTGCTACCAGGCGTCGCCGTGGAGCCTGCGGTGATGGGCACGCTCTGCAGACGGTCGAGGCTGTCGAGTTCGTACTGGGGGGCTTGGGTGGAGATGTTGTAACTAACGCCGTTCTTTGGGTTGAGCCAGAAGGTCGGCGCGGTCTGGAATGACCCGGAGAGTGCCACGAGC
>DASXGY010000219.1:0-1511 GCA_036488835.1 Acidobacteriaceae bacterium | reverse complement strand
CACCGCAGCAGTAGTCGTCGGCAGGCAGCAGGGAGAGATCATCCTCCCTGCTGTTACCGCACGGCGACCTGATCGAGCAGACTGAAGAACTCCGGGAAGGAGATGTCTGCCGATTCGGCGCCCTGGATCGTGGATTCGCCTTCAGCTCTCAGCGCGGCGACGGCGAAGGCCATGGCAATGCGATGATCGCCGCCTGCATCGATCTCCGCACCATGCAGCGACTGGCCACCGGGCACATCGAGCCCGTCCTCGACCTCCGTCACTTCCGCGCCCATGCGGCGCAGATTCTCAGCAACCAGTGCAATGCGATCCGATTCCTTGACGCGCAGTTCCTTCGCATCGCGGATGCGGATGCCGTTCCGCGTGTAGGGAGCGATCGCGGCCAGCACGGGCAGCTCGTCGATGAGCTGCGCCGCCATTGCGCCGGAGATGGTGGCGCCCCCGAGGCCGTCCTTGGGCGCGGTCAATTGCACCGTGCCGGCAAGTTCGCCATTGCGCTGCTCCAGATTGAGGACTGTGGTCTTTGCGCCGAGCGAGGCCAGCACATCGAGCAGCGTGGCACGCGTTGGATTGAGGCCGAGATTATCCAGCAGCAGCCCGGAATCCGGGAAGAGCGCGGCAGCGCAGAGAAAGAAGGCTGCGGAGGAGATGTCGCCAGGTATGACCGTGTCCACGCCCTGCAGTTGTTGGCCGCCGGCGATGCTGATGGAGTCATGCTGGCGCGTGAGCTTCACGCCAAAGGCTCCCAGTGCGATCTCGCCATGGTCGCGCGTGCGCACGGATTCAGTCACCGTTGTGGTGCCATTTGCATTCAGGCCGGCAAAGAGGACAGCGGTCTTCACCTGTGCGCTGGGCACGGGGGTTGTGTAGTCCATGGCCTTGAGTGCCGCTCCTTCGATGGTGAGTGGGGCATGACCATCAGTCAGCGTGATACGTGCGCCCATCGCCTCCAGCGGCTTGCGGATGCGCTCCATGGGGCGGCGGCTGAGCGAGCTATCGCCAATAAGCGTGAAGCTGCCACGCTGCGCCGCGAGCAGGCCCGCGAGCATGCGCATGGTCGAGCCGGAGTTGCCGCAGTCCAGCGGCGCATCTGAGGGCTGAAATTGTCCGTTACATCCGTGGATAGTCACGCTGGTACCGTCGCGTTCCACCTTCGCCCCCAGTGCCGCGACGCAGCCTAGACTGCTTGCCGGATCGGCACCGGTAGAAAAGTTTTCCAGATGCGTTGTGCCGTGAGCGAGCCCGCCAAGCAGCGCGTAGCGGTGGGAGATGCTCTTATCGCCGGGCAGGCGCAGGCTGCCGAGCAGGTTGCGGGCGGGCGCGATCACGCGGGTCGCTATTGCTTGAGACAAGCGAAATGCTCCAGTCAGGAAGGTTCTCTTCAGGGTACAACGTGCGCCTTAGAGCAGAATCAGCACAACTGTACCCAGCGGCGAAGATGCCGGGCTGGATTTTTTATCAATAAAAATCCCAGCCTCACAGATGCTGCACGGGTATACCTATGCTGATTC
>DASXGY010000029.1:0-5053 GCA_036488835.1 Acidobacteriaceae bacterium | reverse complement strand
CCAGTGTCGCGTTCATTTGACGTCTACCTTGGAGCTCAATGGGGGATCGAGAAAGCGCTGCACGATCGGGGCATAGGCATCGATGCGGCGATCGCGCAGGAATGGCCAGTGCCGCCGCTGCTCTTCGAGTGCCTTGGGATCCACTTCGGCAATCAAAATATCCTCGCGGTCGTGCGGCGCCTTCGCCAGGACGCGGCCGAAGGGATCGGCGATAAAGGAGCCGCCCCAGAACTCGAGTCCAGGCCCCTCTACGCGATTGCCGCGCACATCGCCGTTCTCCCAGCCCACGCGGTTCACCGCGCCCACATAGACGCCGTTCGCGATCGCGTGCGCGCGCTGGATCGTCTGCCATGCGTCATACTGCGCCGTGCCGTGTTCTTCCTTCTCCGCCGGATGCCAGCCAATGGCCGTCGGAAAAAACAGCACGTTCGCGCCCTGCAGTGTGGTGATGCGCGCGCCCTCCGGATACCACTGGTCCCAGCAGACGAGCGTACCCACACGCCCGAACGAGGTCTCCTGCGCACGGAAGCCGAGATCCCCCGGCGTGAAGTAGAACTTCTCGTAGTACAGCGGATCGTCCGGGATGTGCATCTTGCGGTACATCCCAGCCAGCGTGCCATCGGCCTCGATCGTCACCGCAGTGTTGTGATACAGACCAGCCGCGCGCCGCTCGAAGAGCGATGCGATCACCACGACATGCTCCTCCCGCGCCACGGCGGCCAGCCGCTCTGTACTGGGGCCGGGAATCGGCTCCGCCAGATCGAACAGCGCAGTATCTTCGCGCTGGCAGAAATACTGCGCGCGAAAAAGCTCCGGCAGGCAGATGACGCGGGCGCCCGCTCGCGCTGCCTCGCGCACGCGGTCGGCGGCCTTGTCCAAATTGGCGTCCGGATCCGGCGAGCAGGACATCTGCACCAGGCCGATGCGGTACTTCAAAGCAGTGGGCATGTCGTTGCTGAAACCCTCCGTAGAAATGATGCTGCAGGCAAGCAAAAGGCGCGAGCCGCCGGAAAACATACCGGAACCCGCGCCTTGATTCCCTAAGCCAGTGGGCTACTCGAAGATCAGGATCGCTGCGGCGATCACCGTCGTCCAGCGGCCGCGTTTGTCGCCAATCGCCGACTGCGTCACGTTGGCGGTGCGCACGATCTTGTTCGAGATGCGGTAGATCTCCTTCTTCTCGTCCCAGCTCGTGTCCGGATCGAAGTCCACATCCAGTGTGGTCGCCAACATCTCGGCTGCCAGCTCTTCGGCATACTCGCCGGCCTGGTCCTCAGTTTCGCCAAAGCTGTGGTGCTCGCTCAGGTAGCCATAGGTGTTGCGGTCGCTGGGAATGGCTACGCCGATGCTCGAAGCCACCAGGCGATGCGGCTCGCGCGTCGAGTTTTCGGCCACCACGGCAAAGACCACCTCGCCCGGCGACAGATACTCCACGCCCTCTTTCCGCGGCACCAGCTTGGCGTTCGGCGGAAAGATCGATGAGACGCGAACCAGATTCTGCGCGGCGATACCGGCATCGCGCAGTGCCAGCTCAAACGAAGTCAGGCGCTCTTTATGCCTCCCCGCGCCTTTCGTGAAGAAGAGGCGTTTCGGCACCATATTCTTGGGCAATGTGTTTTTCCTCCGCATGGGGACGGCGGCGCCGGATTCCCCTGTGAAAAGTATCACAGCAGTGGAGACTACCCGGACTGAGCGTCTCGCGAATTTATGCTGTTTTCACAGAATACGATAAAAGCGTTCATGACGCTGCGGGTGCGAAGATTCAGTCGGCGTGGCCCTTTGCTGAAGGAAAGGACCGCAGAGACGAGAACCGCATCAGTTGGAGGAGATCGGCACGATGGCGGAATCTTTCCCGAGAGAATCGCTCGAACGCCTGCGCGTGCTCTACGTCTCCAACCTGGTGCCGGACTACTACGGCGAATACCGGCTGCGCGCGCTGCGCCGCCTCGGCTTGGGGCATGTGGCGGCAGTGGACTCAGGCGCATTTACCGCACTCTCCGGCCTGGCGGCCAAGATGCAATTCCGCCTCCAGGCCGGGCCGGACGTAACCCATCTGAACCATGCCATTCTCCAGGCGGCAGAGCGCGAGCAGGCGAACGTCCTGTTCTGCGACAAAGTGCTGAGCCTGTGGCCGGCCACGCTGCGCAAACTGCGCCAGAGTGGCGTCGTCACCGTCGATTTTGTCATCGACAATCCCTTCGGTCCGCGGCGCGATCCCGGCTGGCGCCTCTACCGTCGCACCATTCCCCAGTTCGATTTGACCGGCGTGCAGCGCGACGTCAGTCTCGGCGACTACCAGCGCGCCGGCGCTCGCGAGACGGTTCGCATTCGCACCAGCTACGAGCCCTCCGTGCACTATCCGCCAGACGCTGGCTGGAGCGATGCCGGGCGCGACCGCAACGTCTCCTTCATCGGTACGCCCTACGATGACCGCGGCGGCTTCCTCGCACGATTGTGGCGTGCCAGTGTTCCGGTCGACATCTCCGGCTCACGCCCGCACTGGCAGGCCGCTCTGCCCGCGGATGCCTTCGCGGCCACATTCCGCTTTGGCGAGCTCAACGGCCCAGCCTATCGCGAGGCGATCTGGCGCTCCCGCATCAATCTCGCCTTCGTCACCCACAGCAATCGAGATCAGGTAGCACACAAGTCGTTCGAAATCACAGCATGTGGCGGCTTCCTGCTCGCCGAGCGCACGCCCGAACATCTGTCCTGCTTCCGCGAGGACGAGGAAGCCGTCTTCTTCTCTGATTTCGAGGAGTGCCGTGCGAAGATCGATCGCTACCTGAACGACGAACCCGCCCGCGCCCGCATCGCCGCAGCAGGGCAGCGCCGCGCCCAATCTTCCGGTTATGACAACGACAGTGTTCTGCGCCGCCTGCTCGGCCGGGCAGCAGAACTCGCGGCCGCGCGTGACGCGAAGCCTTAGGCCGCCGTCTTCATCTTGGGTTTGCGAGTCAACATGTAAAGCATCGCCACCAGCCCGAAGACCGACGCCATCCCCGCCAGCCCGAGCACGCGCAATACCGACACCGTATAGCGGCCCTCGCCCGGCGAATAGTTGCAACAATAGAGCAGGATCAGATCGCTCGGCGAGCCGATCCGATGATCGCTCGCCTCCAGCAGCGCCAGCCGCAGATCGCGTGGTTGATATTCCACCCCGGTCAGATACTTCGACAGCTTGCCCTCGGGCGTCGCAACCATGATCACGCTCGAGTGCGCGAACTGCGTCATCTTGCCGTCCGGTCCCGGCACGCGGACGTAATGGAAGCCGATCGAGTTGGCCAGCGCGGTGATCTCCGGCTGCGCGCCGGTCAGGAAATGCACGCTGCCCGCGGGCACATTACCGCCAAGCTGCGCGACGAACTTCTGCTGCGCTGTCGCCGCGTCCGCCGGCGTATCGGTGGGATCGATGCTCGTCACAACCACGTCGTAGTCGCGTGACGGCGCATAGCCGGTCTGCGCCAACGCGTTGGCCAGCCCATGCAACACCTGCGGGCACAGCATCGCGCATTTGAAGTACACCATCGCTATCGCCACCGGCTTCTGTGCGAAATATTTGCCCAGCGGCGCGTCGACGCCGTTGCTGTCGCGAAAGTGCAGGTTAAGCGGGATCTGCGTGCCCAGCCGCTGGTCCAGCCCGGCGTTCTTCAGATACGCGGGCGTGGACTGTGCCGACGCGCCAAGTGGCTTTTCGGCGGAGTACTGCGCGAAGGCGGGAGTAACAAGTGAGACGGCAATCAGAAGCAGGCAGAGACGACGCAAGACAGACCCTCTGTCCCCTAGATTACGCCTTTATGACTACGCGATTACGACTACGCCTGTTCTGCCGCTCCCCGCTCGCCGCTACTCCGTACGCAGCGCCTTCACCGGATTGATCGAAGCCGCTCGTTGCGCCGGGATAATGCTCGCGAAGAAGGCACACACCGTGAGTGCCAGAATCGATCCGCCAAGCACCAGCGGGTCCCATCCCTTCACCTGGTACAACTGCGCGGAGATAAGCTTTGAGCACGCAATCGAAATCGGAATCCCGAGGAGCAGCCCAATCAGAATCTGCATGAACGCACCACGCAGCACCAGGCGAATGACGTTCATGCGATCTGCACCCAGCGCCATCCGCACGCCAATCTCGCTGGTGCGCCGCTCGACGGTGTATGCCGTGACGCCGTAAAGCCCGACCGCCGCCAGCAGCAGCGCGAGAACACCGAAGAGGCCCGTCATCCGCGCCACGGCGCGCCGCTGGTCGAAGGTTGAATCCACCTGCTCCTGCAAGCTCTGGACGCTCAGCAGTGTCAGGTTCGGGTCCACATCACTGAACACGTGGCGCACCTCGGACTCCAGGCCCTCCATGCTGCCGTGCACATGAAGCACCGCTCCCTCGATGTAATGTGTCATGTCATCAATGGTCTGCATCAGCGCAGCGTCATAATGGACCCGCTGTGCGAGCGGCACAAAGAACAGTGGGCGCGGCGGCTCTGTGTTTGCCGGATCGGCATACTTCGCGTTGCCTACGATGCCCACGATCTCGAACGTGTTGTTGTACTGCGGCAGGTCCAGACCGAAGTGTGAGCCCAGCGGCTCCTCACCCGGCTTGAAGAAGCGCTTCACAAAAGCTTCGTTGACCACGGCGATCTTCTGTGTGGTCGCAGTGTCCTGCTCGGTGATCGACCGTCCGCGGAGTATGTGCTGGCCCAGCGTCTCCAGGTAGCCGGGGTTCACGTGGTCCCAGGAGGAGCCGATTTGCTCGTTCAAATTGGGCATGCCGTGGCCCTGCCGAATGACGATCTCGCCCCAGTTGTCCTGCAGCGGTGTGTATTGCGCGAGTGCCGCACTTTCGACGCCGGGAATGTGCGAGAGCCGCTCCTGCAGCTCACGATACATCGCATCCAGCTTCGGCTGCGGATACGAAGAGAACGGCGCGGTCAGCGCGAGGGTGACGCGGCCATCGATCTCATAGCCGAAATCCTGGTGCTGCAGCTTGTCGAGGCTATGCGTCAGCAGGCCCGCCCCGGCGAGCAGCACCACGGACAGCGTTGCCTGCACGATGACCAGGATC
>DASXGY010000190.1:0-5466 GCA_036488835.1 Acidobacteriaceae bacterium | reverse complement strand
GACGGTGGTGCGAGTGGGGGATGTCGCGATCGGCGGCGGCATGCCGGTGGTGATTGCGGGGCCGTGCTCGGTGGAATCGCACGAGCAGTTGCTGGCGGCAGCGGAAGGGGTGAAGGCTGCCGGCGCGACGCTGCTGCGCGGGGGCGCGTACAAGCCGCGGACCTCGCCCTATGACTTCCAGGGGCTGGGTCTGGAGGCGCTGCTGATTCTGCGCGACGTGTCGGAGCGCACCGGGCTGCCGGTGGTGAGCGAGGTGATGAGCACGGAGGACGTGGAGGTGGTGAGCGATCACGTCGATATGCTGCAGGTGGGCGCACGCAACATGCAGAATTTCGCGCTGCTGCGACGGTTGGGCAAGATGCGGCGGCCGGTGCTGCTGAAGCGCAGTCCCGCGGCAACGGTGAAGGAGTGGCTGCTCGCTGCGGAGTACATTCTGGCCGGGGGTAACGACCAGGTGGTGCTATGCGAGCGCGGCATCCGCTCCTACGATCCGGAGCTGCGCAATACTTTCGATATCGGCGGCATGGTGCTGGCGAAGACCATGACGCATCTGCCGGTGATTGCCGATCCTTCGCATGCCACGGGGCGGCGCGACCTGGTGCCGGCGCTCTCGCGCGCCGCGCTGGCCGCAGGGGCGGATGGGCTGATCGTAGAGGTGCATCCCCATCCCGAGCGGGCGCTCTCGGATGGGACGCAGTCGCTGGATATCAAGAATTTCGCAGCGATGATGCAGGATTTACTTGTACCGGTTGGCTGAAAGCGAATTTCCAGAGGAGTCGCTGGCTCAGCCTGTGCATCTCTCTATAGGACGATACAAGCAAGAAAGACGAGAGGGAGATTCACGCATGACCGCAGAAGTAGAAGAGATGTCGCCGCTGTTCCGCGACTACCAGATGGGCCCGCTGCACCTGAAGAACAGGATCGTGATGGCGCCCTTGACGCGCGCCCGGTCCAGCCGCGCAGCCGTGCCGCCGGAGTTTGCAGTGGACTACTACCGGCAGCGCACCGGCGCCGGGCTGATCATCTCGGAGGCGACGAATATCTCGCCACAGGCGATCGGCTATGCGTTCACACCCGGCATTTGGAGCAAGGCACAGGTGGAGAGCTGGAAACACGTGACGCGGGCGGTGCATGACGGCGGCGGACTGATCGTGATGCAGTTGTGGCATACCGGCCGCATCTCACACCCGGACCTGCACAGTGGCGCAATGCCGGTGTCCGCGTCTGCCATCGCGCCGGGGGGCGATGCATTCACTTACGAGGGGCCGAAGCCACTGCCTACGCCGCGGGCGCTGGAGACGGGTGAGATCCCCGCCATTGTCGAAGATTACCGGCATGCGGCGGAGAATGCGCGTCTGGCTGGGTTTGATGGCGTGGAGGTGCACTCGGCCAACAACTATTTGCTGGAGCAGTTCATTCGCGACAGCACGAATCGCCGCACCGATGAGTATGGCGGCTCGGTGGAGAACCGGTTGCGCTTTCCGCTGGCCGCAGTGAAGGCAGCGGTGGGTGCGTGGGGCGGTGGCGGGCAAGTGGGCGTGCGCATCTCTCCCACGACAACCAGTCCGGGTGAAACACCACTGGACAGCGATGTGATGGGCACATACGGCCGGTACATCGATGAGCTGAACGCGCTGGGCGTAGCGTACATCCACGTGATCGAAGGCGTGACGCGAGAGACGCGCGAGGCTCCGGGTGGAGTGGACTTTCTTGCATTGCGGCGGCGCTTCCGCGGCAGCTATCTGGCGAACAACCGCTATGACAAGGAGCTTGCGGAGGAAGCGCTCAAATCCGGGCGGGCGGACCTGGTGAGCTTCGGGCGGCCGTTCATCGGGAACCCCGACCTGGTGCAGCGGCTGCGCAACGGATCGCCGCTGGTGGATGCGCCGAAGGAAAGCTACTACGGCGGCAACGAGAAGGGCTACAGCGACTGGCCGGCGTTCGAGGCTGAGGAGAGCGGCGCGCGGAAGCGATAGATCCGTCCGACTTGGTAGCTAAAGTAGATTTCGCAGCGGTCGGGATGACGAATATCTCGAGTTTAGAAGGACGCCTGAACTAATTGAGGCCGCTGCGCTGCTTGTTGGAGCGGCGCTGCTGCCACTGTTCATACTCGCGGGATTCGTCGCGGCGCTCCTGGCTGCGTTCGGCGCCAGCACGAGCACGTTCCTGCGCGGAGAAGCCTCGCTCCTCGCTCCGGCTGAGCTTCTTGTGCGCGTAGAGGCCTTCGAGCAGAAACTCCGCCGCCGCCACGATCTTTTCCGGTGCGTCTTTCTCACTGACGCCGAGGGGTGAGAGCTTTTCGAAGAGACCCTGGATCTGCTCCAGCTCCGCCAGAGTGGCTTTTGCGGACTGGTTGTCTTCGATCTTGACGCTGCCGCCGAGATTGAACCACTGCTCGATCTGTTGAGTATTGGTTTCGGCGAAGTATTGGTCGTAGACGCGCAGGATCGCGGTGCGGATGATCTCGCGCACGACGACATCGGCGCCCTTCATCTCGCCTTCGTATTCGAGCTCGATCTTGCCGGTGATGCCGGGGAGCGCGGTGTAGATGTCGCCGACGCGAGGGAAGGCGAGCGACTCACCATGCAATAGAGAGCGGCGCTCCGCGTTGGAGACAGCGAGTTCCATCGTGGAAATGGGAAGGCGCTGCGAGACGCCGGAGCGCTTGTCGACTTTCTTGTCTTCGCGGGCGACAAAGGCGATCTGCTCGACGATCTCGTAGATGTAATCGGCAACTTCCGTGGGGAGATAACCGCGATCACTCCAGGATTCCTGTCGAGTGATGGCGATGCCTTCGGGTACGGACTGCGGATAGTGAGTGCGAATCTCCGAGCCCATGCGGTCCTTGAGCGGGGTGACGATCTTGCCGCGCGCGGTGTAGTCCTCCGGGTTGGCGCTAAAGACAAGGGCGACATCGAGCTCCAGACGCACGGGATAGCCCTTAATCTGCACGTCGCCCTCCTGCATGATGTTGAAGAGCGCGACCTGGATTTTGCCGGCGAGGTCAGGCAGCTCATTCACGGCGAAGATGCCTCGATTGGCGCGGGGCAGCAGGCCGTAGTGCATGGTGAGCTCGTTGGAGAGATCGGATCCGGAGCGCGCGGCCTTGATGGGATCGAGATCGCCGATCAGATCGGCGACCGTGACATCGGGCGTAGCGAGCTTTTCAACATAACGATCGTCGCGCGTCATCCACGCGATGGGGGTGGTGTCCCCGCGCTCGGCGATCAGGTCACGCGCGTACTTCGAAATGGGGTGATAGGGATTGTCGCGAATCTCCGAGCCGGCAACGTAGGGGGCAACCGGATCGAGTAGCCCGGTGAGTGCACGCAGGATGCGGCTCTTAGCCTGGCCGCGCAGCCCGAGCAGGATGAAGTTCTGGCGGGAGAGGATGGCATTGATAATCTGCGGCACGACGGTGTCGTCGAAGCCCACGATGCCGGGGAAGATCGCATCTGTATTTTTCCCCGAGGACTGATCCTGCAGGCGGCGGATGAGATTGGCACGCAGCTCGTCTTTGACGCTGCGGCTTACGTAGGCCTCGGTGAACTGCTTGCTGGCGCGCAGGTCATGCAGTGTTGCTGGGAGGGAAGCCGGCAGTGTGTTGGCCGTCCTGGATGGAGATGTGGACTGGGGCATGCGGGGAGGACCTCCTGTCGCAACGAGCTCTGCTCTCTTTACTGTACGTGTTTCAGCAATAAATGTGGGGCGACGCGCAACGATGCGCGCCCGGCGCCCTACATGACGTGGCCGTTGGTGGAGGCGCGCTGACTGGCTTTGGCGCCGCTGCGCAGTTTGGGCAGGATCTCGCGGTAGTAGGCGAGCAGGGTTTCGGTGCGCTCCGCATCCGAACGCATGGCGAGCATCGCCTGCTGAAAGTTCAAGTCGGCCGGCATGGCGGCGGCGAGCAGATAGGCGACCGGGGCATCGAGATTAAGATTCATGCGGGTCTCGGCGGCTCCGAGCAGGTGCAGCATTTCAAAATGCAGTGCGGCGCACTGCTCGCGCGCGGAGCGGGGTGCGAGTGGTCCTGTGTCTGGAAGGAGGTCGACTTCAGCCTGCAGGAAGTTGCCGCTGTCCTCACCACGGTCGACAAGCTGCTCGATCTCGAAGCGATCGACGCCCTGAGTGAGAATGTCGCTGCGCCCGTCGGGATAGCTGTGCAGCACGCGCACCACTTGCGTGGTGCAGCCGATTACGGCGAGCCCATCGCGCTCCGCACGGACCACGCCGAAGGGCGCGCTGGCAGCGATGCACTCTGCGATCATCCTGCGATAACGCGGCTCGAAGATGTGCAGCGGCAGGGGCACTCCGGGAAAGAGCACGAGCTCGAGCGGAAAGAGCGGAATCTTCATGCTCTTGCGCACCCTTCCTGCTGTGTAGCGGGTTGCGACCTGGGCACGACGCGTTGGTGCATAAGGATGGCCCTCCGTCGGCTGCGGATTTGAAATCGTTGCGCGCTCGGTGTCTCTGCCGGTGCGGCTGCTCCTGCCCATTATGCTCCCGGCGGGAATGCACGCTGTCTGCGGACTTGGACGTCACGCAACTTGCATTGCGCGTGATGCAACACACGACGCGACACATGGCACCAGTGGATGCGGGGACATCACAATATGGAAAATCGGGCGAACGGATTCAGGTAGAGAGTTCGTCGAGCATGGCGCTCATTTCGTTCAGCGCGAGCGAGTTTCGGGTGCGCCGCGCCGCGGCCACCCCGGCCTCCAGCCGCTGGCGTGCTTCGCCGTCACGGCCAGCTTTGAGGAGCAGTTGCGCGGCCATCTGGTAGCCGGCGGTGTAGTCGGGATGCGCGGCTGTGAGTTGCTGGAATTCCTCGAGCGCAGCGGCCGTATCGCCATGGCTTGCGTGCTCCATCGCGAGGCCGTAGCGCGCGAAGGCGTCGTTAGGGTTCTGCGCAAGAATTTCCTTCAGCATGGCGATCTTGTCCATAGCGGTATTTTGGCTCGTTCGGCTCCCTCCCATGACCGTAGCACGGCTTCACTGGGCGTGCATTGCGGGTTTGAGCGTGATGCCCGACACTGGAGGGTAGCTCCAAGTACGAAAAGAGACACTCATGGACTTTGCCGCTCAACTGCCTACCCGTTCCGTTGCCGAATCGCGCAGCGAGATGACAGAGCTGATTCTGCCGAACGACGCGAACACGCTGGGCAATCTGCTGGGCGGCCGGCTGATGCACTTCATCGACCTGGTAGGTGCGATGGCGGCCTATCGGCACGCGCGGACGCACGTAGTGACGGCATCGATGGATCACATCGATTTCATTGCCCCAGTGCACGTGGGCGATCTGCTGATCCTGAAGTCGTCGGTGAATCGCGCCTTTAACACCTCGATGGAGGTTGGGGTGAAGGTTTGGGTGGAGAACACGATTGCCGGGATGCATCGCCATGTGGCGTCGGCGTACCTGACGTTCGTTGCGGTGGACAGCCAGGGGCGGCGCGTGCCGGTGCC
>DASXGY010000185.1:0-6232 GCA_036488835.1 Acidobacteriaceae bacterium | reverse complement strand
AGCCGCTCGATCTCCTGTTCGCTGATAACCTTCGCCGGGGACATCTGCCACAGTGTACGTCGTGGTGGCATGTAGAAAAGCAGGGCCGCATCGTTGAGATTCGACGATGCGGCCCCGCGCGCCACAGCGCGACGCAGTCCGGTTCACGCGCTCAGCTCGGCCTCCTCCGCGGCCTCTTCGTCGCCGTCCTGATCCCGATCGCCGTTCGGCAGCAGCCCCAGAGCCTGCCGCTCGAAGAGCCTCTTGTAGACGCCGCCCGGACGCCGGACCAGTTCCTCGTGGCTGCCCTCCTCGACAACGGCCCCGTGTTCGAAGACCAGGATGCGGTCGAGCATGCGCACGGTGGAGAGCCGATGCGCAATGACGATCGCGGTGCGGCCGGTAATCAGCCGCTCCATGGCCTCCTGGATGAGCGCCTCCGACTCTGAGTCGAGGCTGGAAGTGGCCTCGTCCAGAATCAGGATCGGTGCATCGGCCAGGAAGGCACGAGCCAGCGCGACCCGCTGCCGCTCGCCGCCGGAGAGCTTGACGCCGCGCTCGCCTACCAGCGTGGCATAGCCCTTCGGCTGCCGCACGATGAACTCATGCGCATTCGCCAACCGCGCCGCACGTTCGATCTCGGCCATCGTTGCACCCGGCCGGCCGTAGGCAATGTTCTCCGCCAGGGAGCGGTGAAACAGCACCGGATCCTGAGCCACCAGGGCAAGCTGTGCCCGCAGCGACACCTGCGTGGCGTTCGCGATCTCCTGCCCATCGATCAGGATGCGGCCGTCCGTCACGTCGTAAAGCCGCTGCAGCAGTTTGACGAAGGTCGTCTTGCCCGAGCCCGAGTGACCCACCAGCCCCACGCGTTCTCCCGCCGCAATGCGCAGCGAGAAATCGCGGAAGAGCGGCTCAAGCTGCGCGCCATAGCGGAAGGTCACGCGGTCGAAGAGCACCTCGCCGTCGCCGATGCGCACTGGACGCGCGCCTTCGCGATCCGCAACGCCCAGCGGATGCGAATGCATGGCCACCATCTCCTCCATCTCGTTCACGCTGCGCTGCAGGTTGGCTACGTGCTGGCCTACATCGCGCAGGTATCCATGGACGACGAAGTAGCTGGTGAGCACGAACGTGACGTCGCCCGCGGTGGCGCGCCCGGTCCACCACAGCCACACCGCGCAGCCGGTCACGCTGGCCCGCAGCGCCAGCAGCACCATCTGCTGCATACTGCCGCTCTGCGTGCCGCGCACCCAGTGGCGCAGCGTGCGTTGCCGCCATTTGCCCATCACCAGACCCAGGCGCTCGTCCTCGCGGCTCTCTGCGCCGAAGGACTTCACCACCGCGTTGCAGGTCACCGCATCGGCCATGGCGCCGCCCACCAGCGTGTCCTGCGCGTTGGAGAGCCGTGCCGCCGGCGCGACATAGTAGAGGGACAGCCACACCGAGAGCGCCACATAGAGCACAGCGCCCGTGCCGACCACAGCGCCCATCGCCGGCCAGTGCCAGCCCAGCAGCACGGAGGAGCCGATCAGGACCAGCAGCGCCGGCAGCAGGGCCAGCAGCAAAGTGTCGTCCATCATGTCCACCGCCCACATGCCGCGCGTCACGCGCCGCACGATGGAGCCGGCGAAGTTGTTTGCATGCCAGTCCGTGGAGAAGCGCTGCACCCGCCAGAACGCATCGCGCGCGAAGCGCGACATCAGTCGCAGCGTGAGGTGAATGATGGCGACCAGCGCAAAATACCGCCCAGCCACCAGCACGGCACCCAGCGCAGCCATGCTGCCCAGCGCCCACAGCGCCGCATGCAAGGCCTGCAGTTTTGTCTCATAGGCGTGCGAAGTCGCATGCGCCGCGTGCGCCGCGACGGCGTCCACCAGCCGCCCGGCGAAGACGGGCATGAACAGGTCAGCCACGGTTGCCATCAGCATGGCTGCCGCAACGCCGGCCACCAGCCATGCCTCGCGTCGCCAGTGGCGGAAGAGGAATGCAAGAACGTCACGCATTGCGTGATTGCTTCGTGAGGCTTTCATAAGTCACTCGCTCAAGTGGGGGATCGGCGACGAGCCGAACCCTTGGGGAACAGCAACCTGAAAGTGAGGAGCCTCAGACCAGACTCGATTCTGCAGCTGCAGAAACGGAAAGGCCCTGAGGCAACGCCCCAGGGCCTTCGCGAAATGCTGACGAAGACGCTAAGTGCGCTCCACTTCCTTCAGACGGGCAGCCTTGCCACGCAGGCCGCGCAGGTAAAAGAGCTTGGCGCGACGGACACGAGCCGACCGAACTTTCTCGATCTTGTCCACCACTTTGGAGTTCAGCGGGAAGATACGCTCCACGCCCTGACCAAAGCTCATCTTGCGGACGGTGAAGGATCCCTGCGGGCCATGCTTCTTGGCAATCACGACGCCTTCAAAGGCCTGCAGACGCTCCTTCTCACCTTCCTTGATCTTTACCTGCACGCGTACCGTGTCGCCCGGGACAAAATCGGGAAGGTCCGTACGCTGGAGCTTCTCGGCAAGGCGCTGCATTACTGGATGAATGGACATGACAATTTCCTAGGGTTAGTTCGAACTTCTAGTGTACACAACTTTGCGCCAATTCGCACCTGAAAGAGCCCGTAACAGCTGTGGACTACACTGCAGAACGAGCTCCTCGTATGCGACCCCTCGCGACACTGATTTTAGTTTACGTTGTCGCACCGTGCATGCTCGCGATGGCGCAGGCGACTGCGCCGCCTGCCCAGACCGGCCCCGTCTTCCGCGCCGGCACAACACTCGTTCTCGTGCCTGCCCTTGTACGGACGAAAAAGGGCGAGCCAGTATTCACCCTGACCGCCGACAACTTCCTGCTCACGGATGACGATGTTCCCCAGAAGCTGTCGCTCGAGCAGGATACCGATAGCGAGCCTCTGGCCTTGGTCGTTGCGGTCGAGATTGGAGGGGCTGGCGCGCGCCACCTCGATGACTACCGCAACCTTGGCTCGACCATCGAAGCTCTAGTCGGAAACGTCGCGCATCGCGTCGCGCTGGTCGGCTTCGACAGTGAGCCGCGCCTGCTGGAGGGATTCACTCCCGATCTCAGTGCCACCGCGGCCGGCCTGCACGACCTCGAATCCGGAGACAACGGAGCAGCCATCCTTGACAGCCTGAAATTCTCCGTCGAGCAGTTACAAAAGCAGCCGCCGGAATATCGCCGGGCCATCCTGCTGCTCAGCGAGACGGTCGACCACGGCAGTCACATCCCGCTTGAAGACGCGGTTCGCGCGGTCAGCGATACCAACACGGTTATCTACAGCTTCGCCTTCTCGTCTACAAAATCTGCAGCGGGCCATGAGGCATCGCACATGATGCATGACGGCGAGCCCGGCCCGCCGGGCGGATGCTTCGCGAGCGATCCAAATGCGGACCCTTCGGAGAAGAAAGGCAAGGCCGATAAAACATACGATTGTCTGGGCCTGCTTGCACCGCCGTTGCGCCTGGCGAAGATCGCGGCTTTGGTTGCCATGAACAGCATGCGCCAAAACGCATCCGAAACGGTCGCGCACCTCACCGGCGGCGAATATTATTCCTTCAAAGACCGGCGTACTTTGCAAAGAGGCATGTTGACGGTCTCCAATCATGTGCCGAATCGCTACGTTCTCAGCTTTCGCCCCGAAGCCCCGCACCCCGGGTTGCACACGCTCAAACTGCAGTTGAAGGACTACCCAAACCTGCAGATCACCGCGCGCAGGAATTACTGGGCACAAGACCCAATGGCTGCTGACGCGAAGCCACAGTGACGCGTCCTGATCGTTCTCCTATATCGCTCAGCGCGGAAGGTCTTTTACGACGCATTCCGGAAGCCGGGTCAGGCGACCTCCAGCTCGGCTGACTAAGCGCCATCTTTTCCTCTCACGCTCTCCAAAAAACGTCGGTCGCTCGTATTCAAATCGGCGTCCTTCAGCAGATCAGGGCGATTGTGCATCGTCTTCAGCAGCGCCTGCTCCCGTCGCCATTTGCGAATTGCGGCGTGGTCACCTCCGCACAGCACCTCGGGCACGCCCAAGCCGCGAAACTGCGCGGGCCTCGTGTAATGCGGATAATCCAGCAAGCCGCCGCTCCCATACGTGGAGCGTGGGGGCTCTCCTCCAGATGCGCCTGCGTCCGCCACTCCAAAGCTTTCGTAAGCAGAGGATGCCTCGTTCCCGAGAACGCCTGGAAGCAGGCGCGTCGTTGCGTCCATCACAATAGCCGCGGCCAACTCGCCGCCGGTCAGCACGTAGTCGCCGATCGACAGCTCGCGATCACAGAAGAGAGTATTCACGCGCTCATCCACACCTTCGTACCGGCCGCAGATCAGCACAATCCGCTCCAGTTGTGCCAGTTCGCGCGCAACTGCCTGACTAAAGCGTTCCCCTTGCGCGGATAACAGAATCACGCTCTCGCGAGCGTGATCGCGCTCCGCCTTCGCGCTCACGGCTGTCGATTCAATCGCGGCGGCAAGAGGCTCGGGCTTCAACACCATCCCTTCGCCACCGCCGAACGGCCGATCGTCTACCGTACGATGGCGATCGATCGTGAAATCGCGCAGGTCATGCCGCTCACACTGGACAATTCCGGTTTCAAGCGCGCGCCGGACAACGCCGTGAGTGAGGAAGCCGTCGAAGAAGCCGGGGAAGATAGTGAGGATGTCAAAGCGCATCTTCGGCTTCCTCCTTCTGGCTCGCCTGTCGCTGCGCGGCGCGCTCCTCTTCGGTCATTGGTGCATTGATCGTCGTCAGGCCTGCGGGCAAACGCATTCGCAGTACACGCGCGTCGAGATCGAGTGAGACGAGGTACGCTTTCGCGAACGGGATCAGCAGCTCGTCGTCGCCGCTCTTCAGCAACAGCATGTCCAGCGCATCGCCCGTACCGCGCTCCACATCAAGCACCGGACCTAGATCGACAGCTCCGCTTGCTTCGTCGATCAGATGACAGCCGATCAGGTCCGCTACATAGACTGCGTCATCGGAGAGTGGAGCACGCTGCTCACGTGGAATCGCAACCCGCGATCCGCTGAGCGCCGCCGCATCCGAGATTAAATCGACGCCCACAAACTTCAGGACGACGCGGCCCTTATGCAGCCAGTGCCGCTCGATTTCTGCTTCGCGGGGCGCCTCCCCAGCGTCTCGCGGCAACAGCCACACCCGCCGGCGCTCGGCAAATCGCTCGGGAAAGTCGGTCAGGATGTCGGCAATTACCTCGCCGTGGCGGCCCTGAGGGCGAATCAGGTGTGCCAGCAGGACGAACTCGCGGTCACGCTCCTCAGCAGACATGGCTGCGAAGGCCCGTCAGCCTGCGGTCGTGGACTCGCTGCCACCAAGGGTTGTGCCGTCCGCATCTTCGTCATCCTCTTCGTCCTCGTCTTCGACGACGTCGAGTTCGTAGCGTAGATGATGGCCCTGGCCAACGGCGGCAAGGATGGTGCGCATCGAGCGAACCGTGCGCCCTTGCTTGCCGATCACCTTGCCCACATCGTCCGGAGCCACGCGCATCTCGAGCACTGTCGTGTCGTCGCCTTCTTCACCCTCGACGGCCTCCACGGAGACCTCCTCCGGGTGGTCGACCAGGGCACGGGCGATCTGCGTCATCAGCTCTTCAGCGGCGTCCAGCTTTTCGTCGTGGGTCATGCGGCTCCAGCGTGGGGCAAAGGGAAGGCTGTGCATCCCGCGAGGCGGCGAGATGCAGCTATGTGCGACTAAGCGGCGGGTGCCGCAGCCGGAGCTTCCTTGTAATCCTTGAGCAGCTTAGCGACGCGATCAGAGAGCTGAGCGCCATTGCCGGTCCAGTGATCGATGCGGTCCTTCTTCAGGAGCACACTGGCGGGGTTGGTCCGCGGATTATAGGTTCCTACCACCTCAATTGAACGGCCGTTGCGGGCGCGGTCCTTTTCAATCACGACCACACGGTAGTAGGGCTGCTTGCGCGCTCCAAAGCGCGCCAAACGGATCATCAGCACAGGATTTCTGTTCCTTTCAGCAAACTCTCTAAGAATCGTCTCGGGATTGTCCAACGGCCGGCCGGCGGTACGCCAGCGGCGACGGTACGGATGCGCATCTACCCGCACCACTCCCAACCCATCAAGTATGGCGGAATCAGCAGCTTTCCGCAAGATACCAGGCTTTACAAAGGGAACGCCCGGCGGGTGGAGCGAATGCTCGCTCAGGGATTCTCACTGCCGCGTCCTTCGTGCTCAGCGACAGCGAGTATCAGCTATTGCGCAACTTCGCAGAAAC
>DASXGY010000173.1:0-7920 GCA_036488835.1 Acidobacteriaceae bacterium | reverse complement strand
GACGGTCCGATCAAGGCCGATGCGCCTAAAGTCGTCCTGCCCGATCGTGAAGTCATGAAGACCGAGATGGAATCCCTCATCTATCACTTCAAGATCGTCACAGAGGGCTTCGCTGTGCCGGCGGGCGAGGTCTATCAGGCCATCGAATCGCCGCGCGGAGAGATGGGTTACTACGTTGTCTCCGACGGCACGGCAAAACCCTATCGCGTACACATGCGCAATCCGTCTTTTGCCACTCTGCAGGCAGTCGACAAGATGTGCGCCGGGCGGCTTCTGGCGGATGTGGTCGCGGTCATCGGCTCCATTGACATTGTGCTGGGGGAGATCGACCGGTGAGCACAGCAGCCGTAGGCGATCCAATCGATCCCGCCGTCGCGCGCGAGTTGTGGGCCTCGTTCGTCTCGCTCCTCCGCAGCTACACCGCGGCGCACGGATTGAATGGCACCCGGCAGGCGGTGCTCGAAGTGAGCGACGATCATCTGCTGGTGCGTGCGGGTGAGCGGCTTCTCACCGTTCGCTTCGATGGCCAGCACGGCAGCTTCGTTCGTGAAACTGGTCCGGCTAGAGAGTTCACTATCGACGACCATGGGCGCGTGATCATGGATGGCAACGCGGAGGAGATGGACATGGTGGCAGAGCGGCTGGCGCGGGAGATCATGCGATGAGCCCAGAGATGAATCCCGAGATGAATCCGGTACCGAACACAATCTTTTCCCCGGAGCTGGCAGCGCGCTTCGACAGGCTGGTGACGCTGTACCCGCTGCGGCGCTCCGCTCTCGTCCCCATGCTGCTTTACGCGCAGGACGAGGTGGGCGCAGTCAACGACGCGGTCATCGCAGAGATCGCACGGCGTATCGAGATCACCGAGCTCGATGTACGCAACGTCATCAGTTACTACTCGCTGCTGCATACCAAGCCGCACGGTAAATATCACGTGCAGGTCTGCACCAACATCTCCTGCATGCTGCGTGGCGGCAATGAGATGCTTCAGCACTGCAAAGACCGCCTGGGCATCGGCAACAAGGAAACCACGCCGGATGGCGTCTTCTCCCTGGAGGAAGTCGAGTGCATCGGAGTTTGCTGCTGGGCGCCGGCCGTGCAGGTGAACTATGACTTCCACGACAACCTGACCAACGAGAAGATGGACGCCGTGCTCGAAAACTACCGGCAGAAAGCGAGCGCTCCCTAATGCCGCAACTCGTCTCGCATCCGGAAGAAGTCAAGGTCATCTCGCGCCGCTGGGGCAAGGGTGCAGCGGACATCGACAAATACATCGAGATGGGCGGTTACGCGTCTCTGCGCAAGGCCGTCGAAAACGGCCCCGAGTGGGTCATCAGCGAGATGAAGGCCTCCGGGCTGCGTGGCCGCGGCGGCGCGGGCTTCCCAACCGGTATGAAGTGGTCGTTTGTGCCCAAGCAGAGCGAGAAGCCCAAGTACGTCCTCGTCAACGGCGATGAGAGTGAGCCCGGCACCTGCAAAGACCACCTGATCTTCCTTGAGGACCCGCATTCCATCATCGAAGGCACCATGATCGCCGGCCTCGCCATCGGCTCGAAGATGGGCTTCATCTATCTGCGCGGCGAGTACCGCTACCTCATCGAGATCATGGATCGCGCGCTTGCCCAGTGCTACGAGCGCGGCATCCTGGGCAAGAACATCTTCGGCAGCGGCTTCGACTTCGACGCCATCTCGCAGACCGGCGCCGGCGCCTATGAGGTCGGCGAGGAGTCTGCGCTCATGGAGTCGCTCGAAGGCAAACGCGGCATACCGCGCATCAAGCCGCCCTTTCCCGCCGTCGTCGGGCTGTATGGCGGTCCCACCGTCATCAACAACGCCGAAACCATTGCCAGCGTGCCCTTCATCATCGAGATGGGCGGCGCCGCCTACGCCAAGATCGGCACGGAGCGCAATGGCGGCACGCGCCTGTTCGGCATCAGCGGCCACGTCAATCGGCCCGGCGTCTACGAGCTGCCGATGGGTTACAACCTGAAGAAGATGATCTATGAGGTGGCTGGCGGAATCCCCAACGGCAAGGCACTCAAGGCGGTCGTGCCCGGTGGCGCATCGTGCCCCATCCTGCGCGCCGATGAGATCGACATTGGGATGGATTTCGACCAGCTGGGCAAGGCCGGCAGCATGCTCGGCTCCGCCGGGGTCGTCGTGCTCGACGAAACCGTCTCGATCATCGAATTCGCTTTGCGCACCATCAAGTTCTACCAGCACGAGAGCTGCGGCTGGTGCATCCCCTGCCGCGAGGGCACAGACTGGCTGAAGAAGACGATGACCCGCTTCTACGAAGGCTACGGCACGGTGAAAGACATCGACAACATGAGCTACCTCGCCGACAACATGCTGGGCCGCACCTTCTGCCCGCTCGGCGATGCAGCGGCCATGCCGATGATCGGCTTCTTCAAGAAGTTCCGCGGCGAGTTCGAGGCGTACATCCAGGCAAATCCGGCAGCTCCGGAGACACAGGCGCTCGTTGAATTGGTGGGCGCTTAAGAGCGCGCGAAAGAGAGTTCATGGCTGACGTTAATTTCACCGTCGACGGCAAGAAGCTCACGGCCCCCGCTGGCACCATTCTGATTGAAGCCTGCCGCACGCACGGCATCGAAGTGCCCGCATTCTGCTATTACCCGAAACTCGCTGTGCAGGCCGCCTGCCGCATGTGCCTGGTGCGCATCGAGAAGGTGCCCAAGCTGCAGACGGCATGCACCACGCCGATTGCCGAAGGCATGGTGGTCCAGACCGAGACGCCGGAGATTGCGCAGGCGCGCAAGGCCACCGTCCAACTGCTGCTGGGCAACCACCCCCTCGACTGCCCCGTCTGCGATGCAGGAGGCGAATGCGAGCTGCAGGATATGACCTTCCGGTACGGCGCGCCCACCTCGCAGTATGTCGAGATTAAGCAGCACCGCGAAGAGCAGCAGTGGTCGCCGGTGGTCTTCTACGATCGGCCGCGCTGCATTTTGTGTTACCGCTGTGTCGCGGTATGCGGCGAGGGCATGGACGTCCATGCCCTCGGCGTCCAGAACCGCGGCGCAGGCTCCGTCATCGCACCCAACCTCCAGGACCACTTGGATTGCGAAGAGTGCGGCATGTGCATAGACATCTGCCCCGTGGGCGCGCTCACCTCCGGCACCTATCGCTACAAGACGCGGCCGTGGGAGATGAACCATGTCGGCACCGTGTGCACGCACTGCGGCGACGGTTGCAAGACCACGCTGGGCGTACGGCGCGCCGACGACGGCATGGAAATCGTCCGCGGCGACAACCGCGACAAGAGCGGCATCAATGGCGATTTCCTCTGCATCAAGGGGCGCTACGCATTCGATTTCGCCAATCACCCGGAACGTCTGACCAAGCCGCTCATCCGGCAGGCCGACGGCCGCTTCGCCACTGCCACATGGGACCAGGCGCTCGACTACGCGGCAAAGAAGCTGAAGGAAGTTCGCGACACCCGCGGCCCTCAGGCGATCGGCGTCATCGGCTCCAACCGCACCACCAACGAAGAGAATTACCTGCTGCAGAAGTTCGCCCGTACGGTGCTCGGTACCAACAACATCGATCATCACCGCACGGCCGACTACGTCAGCTTTGTTCGCGCGCTGGCCGGCAAGGGCAGCCGCGCCGCCTCCCTGCGCGATGCCGGCACCGCCCCGGCGATCCTGCTGCTGGGCAACGATCCAACCGAGCAGCATCCCGCGCTCGCCTGGGAGTTGCGCACCAACGTCCGGCTCAACAAAGCGAAGATCTTCGTGGTGAACACCCGCGACATCAAGCTGCGCCGCCAGGCCAAAGCCTTCCTCCATATCCCCGAAGGTACGTATGCCGATGCTGTTCGTTTCCTCGGCTCGAACGATTCCGACTTCAATGGCATCGAAGGCGCAAAGGACTTCCGCGACGCGCTGCGCGCCGAGCAGAAGCTGGTCATCTTCTTCGGCTCGGAGTTTCGCGGGCACGATATCGACGCGCTGGTCTCCTTCGGACTCTCCTTGCCGGAAGCCCGCTTCGGCTGTCTCGCCGACTATGCCAACTCGCGCGGCGCAGCCGACATGGGCCTGCTGCCCGACATGCTGCCCGGCTATCGCCATGTCAGCACGCCCGGGCCCTTCGCCGAGGAGTTCCCCAACCTGCCGCAGACGCCCGGCAAGAATCTGATCGAAATGTTCGATGCCGCTGAGCGCGGCGAACTGGGAGCGCTCTATGTCGTCGGCGCGAATCCGGTCTCGCGCTATAACATCGATCCTGCCTCGCTCAAAAACACCTTCGTCGTCGTGCAGGAGATGTTTCTCACCGAGACGGCACAGATCGCCGATGTCATCCTGCCTGCCGCCAATCTCTACGAAAAGGGCGGCTCGGTCACCAACAGCTACGGCGATTTGCAGCTCGTCAAAAAGGCCGGTGACCGCGCCGGCGTCCGCTCGGACCTTGAACTCATCGTCCGCATCGCCGACCGCATGGGCGCAAAGCCGCAGCAGCTTGTCCCCTTTGGCCGCGGCTTGCGTTCCGACTCAGGCCAGTCGCGTGGTGCGCAGTCCGGCGAGGCCGATCGCCACACCATCTGGCTTGCCTCGCGTCAGATCGAGCCCAAGGTCAGCCCCTTCGACCCCTACGCGGTGCTCGATGAAATTGAGCGCCTGGTCCCCGGCTACGATATCGAGCGCATGAACCTGCTCGCGGGCAACGACGTCCCTACCAGGCTGGTCAGTGTAGAAAGCATCACCACGCCACGGCGCGACCTCGTCCTGCCTGCAGAAGACGCCCTCTTCACCTCCGGCACGCTCGGCCGCTACAGCGCCAAACTGGCAGAAGTTCACGAATCGCATCGCAGCATTCCCGGCGCGACACCGACAGAAACCGCGGCCGACTAAGCCCCGGCGAAGCACTGGCAGTTGAGATGAAAAGAAAGAGAGCCTGAGTGAGTCCGCTGCTGATATATGTGCTGCTGAGTGTGGTCAAGGTTGCCGTTGTCACCGTCATCCTGCTCTTGTGCGTCGCCTACACCGTCCTGCTGGAGCGCAAGGTCGTCGGCCGCATTCAGAACCGCTACGGACCAAGCCGCGTCGGCCCCTTCGGCCTATGGCAGCCAATGGCCGATGGATTGAAGCTCTTCCTCAAGGAAGACATCATCCCCGCGTCGGTCTATCGCCCGCTCTACATTCTCGCGCCGATGATCGCGCTGGCATGCGCGCTGCTCTCTATCGCCGTCGTCCCCTTCGGGGCAAATATTCAGTTCCACGGCGTGGATATGTTCCAGATCTCCGATCTCAACATCGGTCTGCTGGTCATCCTCGGCGTTACCTCCGTCGGCGTTTATGGCATCGCGCTCTCCGGCTGGTCTTCGAACAACAAGTATTCGCTGCTCGGCGCCTTGCGCTCCAGCGCCCAGATGGTCAGCTATGAGCTCGCGCTGGGCCTTTCGGTTGTCGGTGTCGTCGTCCGCGCCGGTTCGCTGCGGCTGCGCGACATCGTCGATGTGCAGGCGGCCCACGGCATCCTGTCGTGGAACGTCTTCGGCGGATTCCAGATCGTCGCCTTCTTCATCTATCTCATCGCCGCCTACGCAGAGACCAACCGGGCGCCCTTCGATCTGGTCGAAGCGGAAAGCGAGCTCACCGGTGGCTATCACACCGAATACAGCTCCATGAAGTTTGCGATGTTCTTTATGGCCGAGTACGCCAACATGATCACCGTTGGCTGCGTCGCCACGCTGCTCTTCTTCGGTGGCTGGACCAGCCCATTCGGCAACCTGCTACCCACTCCGCACTGGATCGTCATCCAGGCGCTGCTGCCGGTCTTCTGGTTTGTGCTGAAGGTCTTCTTCTTCGTCTTCCTTTACATCTGGGTGCGCGGCACTACGCCTCGCTTCCGCTATGACCAGTTGATGGGCTTCGGCTGGAAGTTCCTTGTCCCGCTCGCTATCGCCAACATCATTGTTGCCGCCCTGATCTATGCTCCACGGTGATTTATGATGAACCTTCCGCTGTCTGCAGTCCTTCCCGCTGGTGAACGGCTTTCGGCATGTATCTAGTCATATTCTTTATCTTCGGAGCACTGTGCATCGCCGGCGCGTTGAATCTGCTGCTGCAGCGGCATCCGATCAACAGCGCGCTCTCGCTGATTGTGGTCATGACCTCGCTGGCCGTCCTTTACCTGCTGCTTGGAGCCGAGTTCCTCGCCGCCGCGCAGGTCATCGTCTACTCCGGCGCCATCATGGTGCTGTTCACCTTCGTCATCATGCTGCTGAATGCCGGCAAAGAGGAGCGTACCCGCGGCAGTAAGGCCGCTTACCTCGTCGGCTTTCCCGGCGTCGCCGCGTTGCTTGGCCTGCTCACCTACATCTTCCTTTCCATTCGCACGCCGCTGGGCAATGCAGAGTTGGGCGGCGGCACCCTGGTCACCACCTCCGATCTCAGCCGCGTCCTCTTCCGCGACCTGCTTCTTCCCTTTGAAGTCACATCCATCCTGATCCTGATTGCCATTCTCGGCGCCGTGGCGCTGGCGCGAAAGGAGCCCTGACGTGTTCGTACCCATCGCCTACTATCTGGTGCTCAGTGCGATCCTCTTCTCCATTGGCGTTGCCGCCTTTCTCATCAAGCGCAACATCATCACCGTCTTCCTGTCCATCGAGCTGATGCTCAACGCCGTCAACCTGACCTTCGTGGCCTTCGCGCACATGTGGCATCAGGTCAGCGGACAGATCTTCGTCTTCTTCGTCATGGTGGTGGCGGCGGCCGAAGCCGCCGTGGGACTGGCCATCATCATCGCAGTCTTCCGCACCCGGAACACGCTCAACGTGGACCAGGTAAACCTGATGAAACTATGAACGACGGTCTCCATCTCTGGCTCATCCCGGTCCTGCCCCTCGTGGGCTTTTTGTTGAATGGCCTGCTCGGCAGTCGCTTGCCCAAGGCACTCGTCTCGATCATCGCGCTGCTCTTCACTGCAGCCCCATTGCTGCTGGTTCTTCACGTCTACACCAGCTTTTCCGCGCTCTCGCTTCCCTACATTGAGCGCCATTCCTCCTGGATCGCCACCTCGACCTTTCACGCGGATTTCGCCTTCGCGCTTGATCAACTCACTCTGGTCATGCTGCTGGTGGTCACCGGCGTTGGCTTCCTTATCCATATCTACTCTGTCGGCTACATGGCGCACGAGGAGGGCTACTGGCGATTCTTCGCCTATCTCAACCTCTTCATGTTCTTCATGCTCACGCTGGTGCTGGCGGAAAACTTTCTGCTCATGTTCGTGGGTTGGGAGGGCGTCGGCCTCGCCTCCTACCTGCTGATCGGCTTCTACTTCAAGAAGCACTCCGCGTCCGGGGCCGGCATAAAGGCGTTCGTCGTCAACCGCATCGGTGACTTCGGCTTCCTGCTCGCAATGTTCCTGCTGCTCATCCACTTCGGCACACTCAGCTTCAGCGAAGTCGCGAGTCAGATCGCGCAACGCCCCGACTGGCATGGCGGCGTCCTGACCGCGATCGCGCTGCTGCTGGTGCTCGGCGCGACCGGCAAATCGGCACAGATTCCGCTCTATGTCTGGCTGCCCGATGCCATGGAGGGCCCCACGCCGGTCTCGGCACTCATCCACGCCGCCACCATGGTCACCGCCGGCGTCTATATGATCGTCCGCACGCATGCGCTCTTTGATCGCGCGCCGCTCGCTCTCATGGTCGTCGCTATCATCGGCGCCGCCACGGCGTTCTTCGCGGCCACGGTCGGCATCCTGCAGACGGATATCAAGCGCGTGCTGGCCTACTCCACCATCTCGCAGCTTGGCTACATGTTCATGGCTTGCGGCGCGGCGGCCTACTCCGCAGCCATCTTCCATCTGGTCACCCACGCCTTTTTCAAGGGGCTACTCTTTCTCGCCGCCGGCTCGGTCATCCACGCTGTGGGCGGCGAGCAGGATATGCGC
>DASXGY010000167.1:0-3502 GCA_036488835.1 Acidobacteriaceae bacterium | reverse complement strand
GTTACAAAAGGCCTGATGTCGCGTTCGAGAAGGTTGTTATCGATCGGGGCGAGACCGTTGCTGGTGTAGCGTATCAGATAGTCCCATTGGTTTTGCGCATAGGAGATCGCCTTGCCGGTGAAGCTTTCGGGCAGGACCTTCGGCGCCAGATCGTCGAGCCATGCCTTGAAGGCGGCCAATACCGGCAGGCTGTGCTGCTGTCGCAGACGCAAGGTGTAATCGGCGCGTGTTTCGCCTCCGCTCGGCGTTTGCCGTGCCAGTCTCTCGACCTCGTACAGGGCCTCGAAGAACTTGAGCGCCTGCAGCGGAGGACCACCGGGTTTCTTTCTCGCCTTCAGCGCGTCGGTGAACTTGCGTCGAGCATGTGCCATGCAGCCGAGATGGATGGCGCCGTCCAGCGTGCGCCAGGCATCATAGCCATCGCTCATCAACAGGCCGTGGTAGTCGCCCAGAAAGGCCTGCGGATGCTGCTGGCCGCGTCCGGGCTGATAGTCGAACACGACAATCGGCTGCTCGCTGTCCCGGCCGCTGCGGTAGACCCACATGAAGGACTTGGCCTGTGCGTCCCGGCCATCCTCCTTGAGAACCTGAACCCAGGTTTCGTCGCCGTGGACCAGGGGCTGCGACCTGAGGTTTTGCTTCAGCGCCTCATACAGCCGCAGCAAATGCAGATCGGCCGACCGGATCACCCAGTTGCCCAGCGCACCGCGGCTGATGTTGACGTTTGCGCGCGCCAGCGCCTGCTCCAAACGATACAAGGGGGTCCCGTCGACATATTTGTTGGCAAGCACCAGCGCGAGGGTGGATGGCGTGGCGACGCTGCCCGGCAAGGGCTGTGCCGGCATCGGCGCGATCACGATCGGCGTATGCAGCGCGGTGCGCTCGCAGTGGCGGCAGGCATATTTGCACCGCACATGCTGCAACACCACCGCCTTCACCTCGATATGCAGCTGCTCGCTGACGGCCTCGCCCATCCGGTGCATCCGGTTCAGGCAGCACGGGCAGACCTTTGGGTCTTCGGGCAGGTCATGCTCGACGCGCTCGCGCGGCAGATCGTCGGGCAGCGGCTTGCGACCCCGCTTCTTCGGCTCCGGCTCCTCCGCGTCCGGCAGCCCGGTGTCCGCAATGGGAGCCGCCTCGACATCATCGGCTTCCTCGTCTTCGGCGGCAGCCTGCTCGGCTTCGTTGAAGATACGCTCCGTCAGCTTCTCGCTGCGCGGCGCGTAGCGATGCAAGCGCTCCAGCCGTAACTGCTCCTCAAGATGCACGACGCGTTGCACGAGCTTCTCGTTCTCGACCTTCAGCGAAGCGATCTCGGCTGCGTGCGCTGCGATCAGCGCCTTCAGCTCCTCTGACGTGGCGGTGCGATTCATCGAATCCTTGAATCGAAACCCACCCACCTTGTCCAGAACAATCTGCGCCCTTCGCCGCGGTATCGCCGGGATGGTCAGCCCACGCTCAGATACTGCCGCGCCGGGTGCCGCCGTATCGCCTCGATGTCGATGCCATCGAGCAACCAGTGCAACTGTTCGGTCGATAGCCTCACCACCGCCTGCTGCTGTCCACGCGGCCACGCAAAGCGATCAGCCTCGAGCCGCTTCATCATCAGCCAGAACCCGGAGCGGTCGTAAAACAAAAGCCGGATCCGGTCGCGGCGCCGGTTGCAGAAGGCGAACACTGCGCGGCCGAACGGGTCCAGATGCATCGTCTGTTCGACCAGGATCGCAAGGCCGTTGATGCCAATCCGGAAGTCGATCGCCTCGCGATGCAGGTAAACTTGTACATCAGCGGCCAGCCGGAACATCGCAGCGTCCCAGAGTTACGATCATCGCCGACACCAGCTCCACGTCCCGCCCGCTGCACTCAAGCCGCAGCGTGACGCCGTTGGGCATCTCCACCGTCAACCTTGGCGCAGGCGGATCCGTGTGGCGCGCGGCCTTGGCCGGTTGCACATGGTGCTGGACCGAAGGCGGAGCTGGCGGTTCCGGCGGACCAGCCACACCGCACAGCTCGACAACCGGCACGAACACTTCCGTCGCACGTTCGATCGCGCCCACCGCCACGCCATTCCTTTGCCGCTGCTGCTGCCCAGCGACCCATTTGCGCAGCAGGTTCGCGTTCACGCCGTGCCGCATCGCCACGCCAGCCAGCGATACGCCAGGCTGCAGGCAGGCCTCAACCAGCCGTCGTTTGCTGGCCGGATCATAACGGCGCCGGCCGTTCCGCAACACGCCGACCACTTCAAGTCTCAAAGGGTTTGAGGGATCGCTCATCCGTAGTGTCCACTTCGTTGATGGTGGACACCATCTCTGTTCCATCTCGTCGCAACATACTATGTGCTGTTAATTGCGCGCTTACACTCTTTCGGCCTAGGGTCGGGGCGCATCCGGGCTGTCGTCGGCCGTGCCAGAGTGTTGGTCAGCATGTAAGCCAGCCAGGGCGCCGAGTGTTCGAATCTTTATTAGGTGCCAGGCCCAGGCCTCACTACGTCAGCCTATGCGGCTTCGGCGCTGATTTCCGGAAGGGCTGGTACCCGTGGCTTGAATACGACGATGACCGCCTCATTGGGCGTGCGCTTTGCGCCCTTCACCCCCTTCATACCGGCAGCTTGTAGAGCCTTCGCAGTTGGAGACGAGTGATCGTTTACGAGGAACATCTGGTAATCCGGCAGTCGGTCCAACTCGGCCAGCTCCTTCAGGTCGAATTTGAAGCGCCGCAGATTGCGCTGCATGGTCCCGCACTTCTTGGCCAACTGAAGGAGGGAAACCTTCCACTCCGTTTGCCGGCCAACATGCTTGCGGGCGATCTCGTACAGCCGCCGCTCGAGGCCGCCGGTCAGGTCGAAATACGCTGGATTGATGGCCAGTACCCGGCGGTCCTTGACCAGGGCGCGGAACGTCCAGTCGTTCAGGGTAATCTCGAGCCCCTGCATCACGCGGTTACCCGCCCTGTTCTCCTTGGTGAGTATACGGAAGCTGTCGATCCAGCCGAAGCCGCGCGTCTCCCGCTCGCCGCCCGACTGGATGTCGGTCGTGATAGTTGTGGAGCGAAGACGGAAAAGAGCATCGTAGATTTCTTGATATCCGTTCTTACCGGTATGACGCCGGGTCACGCGTAGCATGTCGTAGGCAGCGATCCGGACGGTCCGCGACACCGGTTCGCCGCGCTCGATCTTGGCGTTGATCAGACTGGAAAGGTAGATCAGGACATCCTTGTCCCAGATCGACGCGATGCCACGCTCACCCGGCGAGATTCGGATCGACACGTTACCGTCCTGGTAGAGGATCGGTGTGAGCAGTGGGCGCTTCTGCAGCGCGAAGAAGGGAAACTCCATGGTGGCGCGATCATCGCGCAGAGGGGCGGCGACAAGACTCTCAACGAAGAGGTCGATCTGCTCCCCGGAGAGGGCTTCCTCCGATCTTGCTACCCCTGACTCCAATGCGGCCATATGACCTCCTTCCATGGCACAGAATGCCCGTGCGGCCGAGTCCGCGGAAGGTCG
>DASXGY010000011.1:0-7224 GCA_036488835.1 Acidobacteriaceae bacterium | reverse complement strand
TGCCTTCCAGGCAATACCGATACAGCCAGGACATCTTGCCGCTGGGCAGAACGTCCAACGATAACCCCCGCCCATCGCTCACCATGTACCGCGCCGGTCGCGTTTTCATTGCCCGGATTCCGGCATCTGTGAGTGCCATTTTTCCTCCTACTCGTATATATATGTCCCAAGAACCAGACTGGAGACATACTGTCTTCTGGAGACATACTGGAGACATATTCCAGGTCGGCTGTCTATGTCTTCCGTTGCACAGCATAGGACACTAACTCTTGATTAATCAAGCAGATTGTTGCGAATCTACACTTCGTTGGAGGTTATCGGTCGTTGGTCTATTTTCCGATGCAGAAGCTGGAGAAGATCCGGTTCAAAATGTCGTCCGCCGTCGTGGCTCCGGTGAGCTGATCGAGCTGCTGCAGTGCCGCATATAAGTCCAGCAGCAGCATCTCGTCCGGCACCTGCAGGCCCAATGCACTGCGCGCGCGCGCCAGAGCCTGCGCGCATCCTTGCAGCGCCTCGTAATGCCGCAGGCTGGTCAGCATGCCGCCTTCGGCATCATTTGCAGACCCTCGCACCCGCTCCAGCAGCCGCGCGCGCAGCTCCGGCACACCCTCACCGGTCAGTGCCGAGACCTGCGCCCATTCCTCCGTCACTCCATTCACGCTCATCGGCCGCGCGAGGTCGATCTTGTTCAGCACCAACAGGGGCGACCGCCCCTCCAGTGAAGCGAGCAGCCGCGCATCTTCTTCCGGCAGCCGCAACACCCCCTGGGCGTCGACCGTCGCTGCCGCATCCAACAGCAGCAGCACCAGATCGGCATCGGCCATCGCGCTCTCCGTCCGCGCAATCCCGTGCGACTCCGCCTCATCCTTGGTTTCGCGCAGCCCGGCAGTGTCCGCCAGTTCCACCGGAATGCCGCCCAGCGAGATGCGCTCCGTCACCAGGTCGCGCGTGGTCCCCGGCGTTGCCGTCACAATCGCGCGTTCGCGCTCCACCAGCCGGTTGAACAGCGATGACTTGCCCGCATTCGGCCGTCCCACAATCGCCATTGTCAGGCCATGGTGCACCAGCCGCCCCTCGCGAAAGCTCGCGGCAATCGGCGCCAGCGCCGCATCCAGCGCATCCAGCCGCCGCGCAATCTCCGCATCCGGCGTCACATCGATGTCGTCTTCTGCAAAGTCGATGCCCGCTTCGAGCAGCGTCACCAGCGCGATCAGTTGCTCCTTCACCGGAGCCACCCGCCGGCTCAGCGCGCCGCCAAGCTGCTCTGCGGCCACGCGCACCTGGTAGAGCGTCTCCGCCGCGATCAGGTCGCGTACCGCCTCGGCTTGCGTCAGATCGATGCGCCCATGCAGAAAAGCGCGCTCGGTGAACTCGCCGGGACGCGCCAGCCGTGCACCTGCTTCGAGCGCCCGTCGTACCAGCAGGTCCAGGATCACCGGCGAACCATGCGCCGCAATTTCCAGCACATCCTCGCCGGTATACGAGTTCGGCGCGGCAAAGTAAGTCACCACGCCTTCGTCCAATCGCGCACCGCCGTCCACGATGGCGCAGTAGCGCGCTCGTCCCGGCAGCAGGGGAGATCGTAACTCTAAATGTGCCGAAAGCAGGTGCGGCGCATCCGGGCCGGAGAGCCGTACGATCCCGATACCGCCGCGCCCGGGTGGCGTGGCTACGGCAACGATGGTCTCTTCGGCAATGCTCGCGATGGCAGTGCTCCCGGTCATATCTTCACTGGCATATCGGTTGCCGGGCCGCGCCTCAGCGATAGGTCGGGGTACCGTTCAGCGACGGGGGCCGCGAGGACCACGACGATCGCCGCCACCGCCGCCGCGCCGGTCATCTCTGCGTCCCGGACCCCGTCCGCCACCGCGCGAGTCCCGCCCTCCGCGACCGCTGCGCTGGAACGATGGCGCCTCTGCCGGAGGCACATGCTTGTCGCCCTTGCGATAAACCACAACAAAGCGCCGCAGCCCTTCGCCGCTCGACTCGGTCTCCAGGTCGTCGAACTGCCGGAAGGCCAGATGCAGCATGCGCCGCTCGCGCGAGCTCATCGGCTGAAAGCTGTAGGGCGCGCCGCTGCGCCGCACGCGCTCTGCCGCCGCATCGGCCGCCAGCTTCATCTCCCGCGCGCGCATCGCTTTGAAGTTGCCGCTGTCGAAGGAGATGCGATCGTGCTCCTCCGGCTCCAGCCGCACCATCTTGGCCGCGATGTGTTCCAGCGCACGCAGCAGCTCGCCATTGCGCTGCGTTACTAGCGGAGCGTCCGGCCCCGCAATCTCCACGTAGATCTCGCGCGCTTCCAGTCCATCCGGATCGGCAGCGCCCGCGCCCGCCGTGATGCGGTATTTCAGCCGCAGGCCGCCGCTGGCGACCAGCAGCTTCAGGAACTCGGAAATGGTATTGGCCGCGGCGCGGTAATCTTCGATCGGCATAGCTCTCTATCCTATATCGCCTTGCTGGTTCTCTCTTATCGTCTTTACGCGGTACGCCGGCCACCGCGCGGCAGCCGCTTCGCCGCACGTTTGGCCGCGATCTCGCGCATCTGCTTGCCCATGCCGGTCCGGTTCATGATGATCTGCATCCCGGTCGTGATCAGGTTGCTGGCCGCCCAATACAGCGCCACGCCGGACCCGATGTTCAGCATAATGAAACCGAACATCAGCGGCATCATGAAGGCCATCATCTTCTGCTGCGCCGGATCCACGCCCGGCGACGGAGACAGGTACGACGTGGTGAACATGGTAAGGATGACGAAGATGGGCAGGATGTGCAGCGCGTCCGGCGCGGCCAGATCGTGCAGCCAGAGCCAGTGCGCATGCCGGAGCTCGATCACGTTCTCCAGCATCTCGTAGAAGCCGTAGAGCAGCGGGTACTGGATGAGCATGGGCAGGCAGCCGCCGAACATGTTCACGCCCTCGCGCTTCTGTAGCTCCATGATCTCCTTGTTCATGTCTTGGCGCCGCGGATCCGTGGCCTTGTACTTCTTGTACTTCTCCTTGATCTGCTGCATCTCCGGCTGAATCCTCTGCATCTTCAGCGCGGATTTCATCATGGTGATGCGTGTCGGCAGCATCAGCAGGTTCAGCAGCAGGGTTAGGATCAGGATCGACCAGCCCCAGTTGGCCACGATGTGGTCGTAGGTAAAGCGCAGCACCACAAACAGCGGCTTCGCAATCCATCCGAACCAGCCGAAGTTCAGGATCGGCTCAAGGTTCGGACCAGTCTCGGTGCCATTGGCGGATGTCGACTTCACACTGCTGAGCACGGAGATAACCTTCGGCCCGGCGAAGACGCGCAGCGATACGGGCGTGCTCATCGAGCCCACCGCCGCACCCAGCACTGGCACCGACTCGCTCGCGCCCTTCGGCTCCTTGGGATTCTTGGGAATGCTCCATCCGTTATTCAGCGTGATCACGGAGGTCTGGTCCGGCTGGTCGGGCAGGAAGATCGCGCCGAAGTACAGGTCGCTGATACCCGCGTAATCGAACGGCCCGTTCAAAGTCGCGCCGCCGCTTACCTTCTTGGTTGCCGTCTTCTCGAACTTGCCGTTCTGCGAGGCGTCAAACTGCGCCTTGGAGTAGGACGCCAAAGTGTTCTGGTCCCCGATGCCCGCCGGCCATGAGATCAGCGTAGGCAGCGGGCTGCCGTTATTCGTCACCGATGCAGTGACGTGGATGACATAGCTCGCGTCAAAGCGGAAGGTCTTCTTCACCACCAGGCCGCCGCCTGCGTAGTCGAAGGTCAACTCCCCCGGAGCGGTAAGCTCTCCCGTCGTCGAGGGCACATAGAGCGCCGTCGCCATCCGCTGCCGCAGCCCGGCGTCATAGCTGTAGAGCGACAGCGGATAGCCGAACTTTGCCGCGGTCTCCGGGTTCACCAGGTCCAGCGGCTTGCCGTTGTCATCCTCGTACCGCTTCAGCACCCAGCTCTTCACCTGGGCGCCGCGATTGGTGAAGACGATGCGGTAGTTCTCGTTCTCGACCGTCGTGGTCTGCTCGCCGGTCGCGGCGACAGCGGCAGCCGTCGACGCTGCGGCCGCTGCATTTCCACCAGGCGCGGCTGCGCTGCTGCCGTTCTCTGTCGCAGGCGATGCGGGAGCGGCGGTGCTCTGCTGCTGTTTCTGTTCCGCCGGCTGCGGCTCCGGCTTCTTCGGCCGGAAGTACTGCAGCGCCAGCAACATCACCAGGAAGACCAGTGAAAAGACCAGGAACGAGCGGGAGTCCTGCTGCTTACCGCCGCTCTTCTGGTTGGGATTTTGTATCTCTGCCAAGGAAACTCTTTCTGCTCGTTGAAACGAAGGATCGAGGGCGCGCAAAAGGGAATCGGCCAGCTCAGGCCCGGGCTGCCATAGGCGCTGCTTCTCACATCATGGTAAATGCATCAGGTTACAGGCCCCTGACCGGATGCACGGCCCGCCCCCACGCCGTCGTAACCCGTGCCCGGCACCGGATCGAAGCCGCCCCGGCACAGCGGATGGCACCGCAACACCCGCCGCACCGCCAGCCAGCCGCCACGCAGCGGTCCGTGCGTCGCAACCGCCAGCGTTGCATACTCCGAACACGTTGGCTGAAAACGGCACGCGCCGGTCACCCCGGCCACGGCATGGAGCAGCGGCGACACGCCGTGCTTGTAAAGCCGCAGCAGCCAGCGCATCATGCTTCACGTTCCGGAAGGCTGCGCGTATGGCTCTCTTCAATCTTTACGAAGATGCGTCGCACTTCGTTCCGCAGTGCCGACCACTCCGCAGTCAGCACGCTGCGCTTCGGGTGCAGCACCACATCAACGTTGACGCGCAGGGCATCCAGATTGCCGACAATCGCCGCACGCATGCGCCGCTTGATGCGGTTGCGCTCCACTGCCTTGCCCAGCACCTTGCCCGCGGTAATCCCGACCCGCGGTCCAGCACCCGCAATCTCTGCAGGCTGCGCCGCAACGAAATACGTCAGCGATGTCGAGAACTGCTTCCGGCTTGCCTGGTACACGCGCTGGTAGTCGGCGTGCTTGTGCAGCCGCCAGTCACGCGCACGCGTGGCGATCGCCGGATGCAGATCCGGCCCAATCGCTGATTTCGCAGTTGGCGGTGGCGTGGACAGCGGAGCGGCAGTGGAAGAAGGCACTGCGATAGGAGTTTGGCGTCGGTCGCGTCCTGCCGGCCTGGAGCCAGCGGACGCGATCCTTTGCGAATTAGTCGCGGAAGCCTGGCGACACGGAGACACGGTGCCGTCCCTTGGCGCGACGGCGCGACAGCACAGCCGCTCCAGCCTTGGTCTTCATACGCGCGCGAAAGCCATGCACCTTCGAACGGTGGCGGCGGTTGGGTTGGAAGGTACGCTTGGGCATAGGACTGTCCTGATAAGAGAATCACTGCCTTGTGGGCAAGTCCTGAGTATAGCCGATTCTGTGCAAATCCGGCAAAGGCGTCCATTGTGGCGGCGCCACTCCCCTGCCGTGGACAATGTTCCTTCGCTTCGGCATAATTCGCTGGCTCCGATGACTGGCGTCCTCGTTCGAGCGCGCGAAAGTCCTTCGCTGTCGCGAATCTTCATCTTCGGCCGCGACACTTCTTCGCATGCATCGCGTCTGTATCGTCAAGTTGTCGTCAACTCACCACAAATACTTGAGCGTCTTCGATGTTACTTCCCACGTCTTCACAAGCAGTGGTGCAACACAACATTTTGGTGACAATGCTGCTCACTCGATGCTTCCGTCTGTGCTAGTATCGGCTCCGTTCACAACTGAATTTTCTGGCGTCACGCCCGAACCCTGGATCGAACTATCGCCTGCGTACAGATTCCCCGTCGTGGCGCGATTCCCGGTAGAGGAGCCAAAGAAGCTGACCAGCAGGCCGCGCGCCTGCACCTACCGCGTCTCCCCTTGAGGAGGCGCGCTGTTGCTTCTTTTTCTCAACTACCTGCCATCCGCTCGGGCGTCTTGCGTCAGTTGAAGGAAGCGTATGTCTTTTGTCCCAACCAGCACGACCGTCATCGATCCATGGACACGCATCCTCGGGGCACTGGAAAAAAAGGTCAATCGGCAGTCCTTCAACACCTTCCTCAAGCCGACGCGCATGAGCCATCTCAACGGACGCATTCTCTTCGTCCGCATTCCTTCCACAGACTTCCAGCACGTCGGCGATCGTTACGGCGACCTCATCCAGGAGGCCATCGACAAGCTCGAGCTTGAGCTCGATGAGGTGCAGTTCGTCACTCTGGAGAACGATCCCTCCGTGCCGCAGCGCCCGCGCGAGCCCCGCGAAGACGGCGGCTTCCCGCCCTCCTCCGCGCACACCTCCGGCGCGCCGCGTCAGCCAGGGCAACGCCCCGCAGGCCCTATAAGTAACGGCCAGCAGACACGTTTCGACTGGAACTCCGCGTCGCAGCTCAACCCGCGCTACAACTTCGACGGCTTCGTCTCCGGCGCCGGCAACCAGTTCGCCCGCGCTGCCGCGGAGGCCGTCGCCGAGCGTCCATCCAAGGCCTACAATCCGCTCTTCCTCTACGGCGGTGTCGGCCTCGGCAAGACACACCTCATGCACGCCATCGGCCACGAGGTGAAGCGCCGCCAGCCGCAGTCCGCCATCTGCTACGTCTCCAGCGAGAAGTTCACCAACGAGATGATCTCCTACGTGCGCAATGAGAAGATGTCCAGCTTCCGCGACAAGTACCGCGGCGTGGACGTCCTGCTCATCGACGACATCCAGTTCCTCGCCTCCAAGGAGCGCACCCAGGACGAGTTCTTCCACACCTTCAACGCGCTGCACGAGAGCGACAAGCAGATCGTCATCGCCTCCGATCGCCCTCCGAAAGATCTCGCCGGCCTCGAAGAGCGTCTCCGCTCGCGCTTCGAGTGGGGCCTCATCGCCGACATTCAGCCGCCCGATCTCGAAACCAAGGTTGCCATCCTGCAGCAGAAGGCGGAGAGCGAGCAGTGCGCGCTCCCCATGGACGTCGCGCTCTACATGGCGACCAACATCCGTACCAACATCCGCGAGCTCGAAGGCGCATTCACCCGGCTGCTCGCCTGGAGCTCGCTCAACGGCGTCGAGATCACCCTCTCCACCGCGCAGCAGGCGCTCAAGCAGTTCATCGACACCCAGGTGCGCAAGATCACCATCGAGGCCATCCAGCGCACCGTCTCCGAGCACTTCGGCATGAAGGTCTCCGAGCTCAAGCAGAAGAACAACTCGCGCTCCGTCGTGGTTCCGCGCCAGATCGCCATGTTCCT
>DASXGY010000081.1:0-2212 GCA_036488835.1 Acidobacteriaceae bacterium | reverse complement strand
CTGGAAAACTTCTTGTAAGTCGCCGCCGGCACAATCTTCTTGGTCACCAGGTCGGTCTTCTTCGCATACGGCCGTCCCGCGATGATCTTCTGCGCATAGGCATCCCCTACGCCCGGCAGAGCCTTCAGTTGATCGGCTGTGGCCGAGTTCAAATCGACCAGATCGGCTTGCGCGGTCACGGCGGGCGCTGCATTGGTGCTCTTGGTGTTGGCCGCCTTCTGCGCGTTCGCATGCGTCAACAACATGCTGGCGGCAAGGGCTACGGGCAGGCAGGCGATCCGGATCCATCGGGTGGTTCGTGTCATCGGTGGTTCTCCTTTTGCGCGCGGCTGGCTTGCTGATAAATCGCCGCGCCGGGCAGGGTCAGCTTCTGCCCGGCAAAGGCTTCTGTCAAGAGAATCGTGCGGCGCGGTTCCCCGAGATTATTTCTGCTCCGCCGCCTTCTGCTCGGCCGCCACTGCCGCTTCCGCCGCCTGAAAGCCGATCTTCGAGTGCGTTCCATCGCAGAACGGCTTCTTCGTCGACGCCCCACAGCGGCACAGCGACACCGCCGGCTTGCCCTCCAGATTGATCTCCGTCCCGTCCACATCGATCAGCCGGATCGGTCCCTCCACACGCAGTGGTCCGTTGGGTCTTGCCGTGATCGTCACATTTGCATCTGCCATGTATCTCTCCCTTGTTTGTTTTGAGGCTGCTTATTATTTCGCTTCCAGGCGCCGCGCCTTCTGCATCGGCACCACCTGCACCGTCACATCGCGCACTTCGGCCAGGAATCGATTGATGACCGAGCCGCGCAGCAGGATATCCATGCGCGAGCGTGCCGACTGACCGAAGACCACGTGCGAGATTCCTTCCTGCTTGGCAAACTGGATCAGCGCATTGGATACCTTCTTGTCCTTCAGCACCACCACCTTGGCGCCCAGGTCGCGCGCCAGCCGCTGGTACTCCTCCATGCGATGCTTGCCCTCCGGATCGCTGGTCTCGTCGTCCGGCGTCTCCACGCGCACCGCATACCAGATCGTGGAAAGCCGCGACGCAATGCGTGCCCCCGCGCGCAGCAGCCGGTCCGTGCCCGGACGCGGCGATAGACACACCATCACCTTCTCCGGAATTGGCGCCTGTTCCAGACCCTGCGACCGCCGGTAATCTGCCGCCTGCGAGCTCACCTCCGCCGCCGTCGTGCGCAGCGCCAGCTCGCGCAGCAGGTTCAGATTGCCCTTGCGGAAGAAGTTTGCCAGCGACTGCTCGATCTTCTCCGGAGCGTAGATCTTTCCCTGGCGCAGGCGGGAGCGCAGCTCCTCCACCGTCAGGTCCACGTTCACGATCTCGTCCGCGCGCTTCAGCAGGCTGTCTGGCACCGTCTCGCGGATGGTCGTGTTCGCGGAGCGCGCTACCGCGTCGTTCAATGTCTCCAGGTGCTGCACGTTTACCGCGGTCATCACGTCGATGCCCGCATCCAGCAGCTCCAGCACATCCTCGTAACGCTTGCGGTTTTTCGAGCCCGGCACATTCGTATGCGCCAGTTCATCCACGATGCAAACCTGCGGGTGCCGCGCCAGAATGGCCGCCAGGTCCATTTCATGCAGCATCACCGAGCGGTAGGGAATCGCGCGCTGCGGAATCACCTCCAGGTCGCGGATCATCGCCTCGGTATCGGCCCGCTTGTGCGGCTCCACAAAGCCGATCACGACATCGATGCCCTGCTTGCGCATCAGGTGCGCGTCTTCCAGCATCTGGTAGGTCTTGCCCACCCCCGGCGCCGCGCCAAGATAGATCTTCAGCTTCGCCGGTTCGGGCGCTAGCGCGCGATCTGCCGGATCCGGCTGCGAGAGAGGAAGATCGGCCGGCTGCTGCGGGTCAGGCCCGGGAACCTGCGTCGGCTCGCTCATCTCAGCCCACCTCGATCGCATGCCGCGAGAGCCGCGTCGGCGCCAGCGGCAATGTGAAGCTGAAAGTGGTGCCGTGGCCAACCCGGCTCTCCACCGATACCTGCCCGTGCATCAGCTCGATCAGCCGCCGCACCAGCGCCAGGCCTAGCCCCGTCCCATCGGGTCCCGCGCTGCCCACAGCGCCGCGCACTTCATCCGCGGAGCGCGGGCCCTGCACGAATCTTCCGAAGATGCGCTTCAGCCGCTCCGACTCAATCCCGATCCCCGAATCCCGTACAAAGAACTGCACCCGCTTCTTCTGCTCCTCCGCCTGCAGCACGATA
>DASXGY010000039.1:0-3529 GCA_036488835.1 Acidobacteriaceae bacterium | reverse complement strand
CGCCTCAGCCTCACGCACCACACGCCCCCGCGTCAGTCGCATCAGCGGAAGCGCAATGCCAAATCCCGCCACCGCAGCCAGCGCAGCCAGCAGCGCCAGGCGAGCCCCCGTGACTCCATGCGCCGGGAAGGCATAATGATTGAGCAGCAGCACCAGCCCAACCGTAACGACCAGCGCCGTACCGGTAAAGATCGCCGCGCCGCGCAGCCACGCCCCCAGCCGCAATCTCTGCTGCAGCCGTGCGATATAGGAGTTGAGCTCGTTCCGCTTGCTCATGCGTCCTCCCGCTGCGTACCCATATAGCCGCTGGCAACCACCGTCTCCGCCAGCGCCACAACCAATGCAAGTAGCATAACGTACCACCACAGACTCACGGGCCGGTATTTCGCTTCATCCCCCGCCGCCGCGGCAGCTGTCTGCTTAGACGCTTCGTCTCTGCTTCCGTTCCACAGCTGCTGCACATCCGGTGCAATCGGCTCCAGGTCCGACTCCCGCCGGTCAGGATTAACCCCAATCACTGCATCGCGTCCGTTAGCGAATCGAATCTGATAAAAACCTGCACGCCGCAGCCGAAAAGTCTGCACCGTCCGCGCCTCATTCAGCGAGAGCGGCCTGCGCCCATCGGGGTCGATCACCTCCACATTCGCGACCTCCCCAACCGGCTCGCCCCCCGATCGGAGTTGCACGAAAGAATCCACCAATCGCGAGCCGCTCAACCGCTCGCTGCCCGAGAGATACCGCGTCGCCTTGTCGACGAACGCCACAAAGACCGGATGCAGCGGCAGGTCATTGGTCAGATTCTCCAGCCCGGACGTGAGCAGCAACACATGCCCTTCGCCGATCTGCCTATCAAGCAGCAGCGGCGTTCCATCCCCCAGCCGAGCCGCCACCCGCGCCTGTCCCGGGTCCACCACTGCGGCATAAAAGAACTTCGTCTCCGCCCATCCGCCGTTGTCGCGCCCCTGCTGCGCCTGCTCCAGCGCAGGATGCGTGAAGTCCACCTGGCCCACCGTCGCAGCGCCACCCGTGCGAACGTAGTCATGCGCATCCTTCACATCCCCTCCCCACAGCGGAATGCGCGCGTGATGCCCTGCCCCCGTGCCCAGCGCGATCAGAACGCTCCCCCCCTTCGACACATACTGCGCCAGCGTGTGTTCGAAGATCGACGGCAACGTGACCGCATCCGACAGCACCACAAAAGCGTACTTCGAAGGATCGAGATCCGTAGTCTGCTCCGCCGTCAAAGATTGCAGCACAAAGGACGCCTGCGTCGCCGCCCCCAGTGCGGCGCCAAAGTACAGCGCCGAGCGCGTGTCGTTCGCAGCGTGAACAAACAGTACCCGTTCAGGGTCCGACCGCCGAATCACGAATACGCTTCTGTCATCCGCAGGAAAGGCATCGCCGCCTCCCTCGATCCGCAGTTCGCAGCGGTTGAATCCATATCCCACATCGAGCGGCGCAAACTGCACCGTGGCGCGTCCATTGGCCGGAACGTTCACGTTACGTGTCGCCACCGCCTTCCCATTCACGACAAACGACACCGTCTTCGCCGCCGCCGGAGTCCCAAAACCCGCCACCACAGCCTGGACCCGCGATCGCTTGGGGTCCTTCGGATCCGCAAGTTCAGCCGGCGCACTTACACTCTCAACCGTCCAGTTGGGCGGCGGGTTGCCCTTCGCCACGGCATGCAACACCAGGGTCACATTCCCCGGCAGCACCATGTCGGCAAAGTTCGCAGGCATGGCCGTGCGCTGCATATCGCTGAAAAGATGCAGGTCGATCGGCCCATGCACCGTCTCGCCCAGCGCACGAATACTCCGACCCAGCTCTCCGAAGTTCGCATGCCCATCTCCCGCCTGAATGCTCTCAAGCGCCGAGCGCAGTTGCGCTTCATCCGCAATCGCCTGCGTCAGCACTTCGAACTGCCCACCAAGCGCCATCACCTGCGCCTTCTGCGAATGCGGTTTCGCAGCCAACGCCGCAAGCGCCTGCTGCTTCGCATCCGCGAACCGAGTCCCCGCGCGCATGCTGAAAGAATCGTCCAGCACGATCAGCAGCAAACGTCCATTCGCCCCTGCCGCCGGTCGCCGCACAAACGGATCCGCAAACGCCAGCACCACTAGCAGCAACAACGCAAATCGCAACGCGAAGAGCAGCAGATACCGCAACCGTCGATGACGCGTCGAGCTCTGTGTACCGCGTTCAAAAAACATCAAGGAACTAACCGGCCGCGGTATGGTCACATGCTTCCGCAGCAGGTGCACAAAGACCGGCACCCCCAGCGCCGCCAGGCCTCCAAGAAACCATGGCGCAAGAAAGCCCATCAGTTCCCCGCCTGCCGCAGCGAAAGATACTCGCGCAGCGCTTCGTCAAGGGGCTGATCGGTCACGAGCAGCCGATAATCCATCCCCGCGCCCCTCGTGCGTGAACGAAGTTGCTCAATGTGCGCTTCCATCTTCGCGCGATAAGTCGTCTTCGTATACTCGGGAATAACCTCAATCTGCTGATCGGTCTCAAGATCGACCAGCAACGACGGTCCTTTCAGTACAGGCCGTATCTCCTCCGGATCGAGAATATGGAACAGCACTACATCGTTGCCGTGGAAGCGCAGCGGCTCGATGGCGTGCACAATCTTCTCCGGCTCCTCATAGAAATCCGAAATCACAATGGCGATGCCGCGCCGGTGCAGCAGCTGCTGAAAATGCTGCAGCGGCTTGCCGAAGTCCGTCCGGGCCCGTGGCTCCGCCTGTTCCAGTCCCGCGAAGAGCCGCGCCAGTTGGCCCACCCGTGTGGATGGCCTCACATACTCCCGCACCTCATCGTCGAAAACGATCAGCCCCGCCGCATCGCGCTGGTTCCGGATCGCCAGATAAAAGAGCGACGCCGCAATAAATCGCGCATAGTCCATCTTCTTCGGAGGCCCGGAAGTGTACTGCATCGAGTTGCTCGCATCAAGCAACACCACGAGCTGGCTATTGGTCTCCCCGCGATAACGCTTCAGATAACAGCGCTCGGTCCGTGCAAACAGATTCCAATCCACATGGCGCAGGTCGTCGCCGGGAACATATGCGCGATACTCCGCAAACTCCTGGCTGAAGCCGAAGTCCGGCGATCGATGCAGGCCAGCCACAAAGCCGTCCACCACCGTCTTCGCCAGCAGATCCAGGGAGGAGATGCCGGCCAGCACCGCAGGATCGAGGAAACGCTGCATCAGCTCTCCTTCGGCCGCGGCACATGCGCCAGCAGCCGGTTCAGAATCTCGTCCGTATCGATCCGCTCCGACTCAGCGTGAAAGTTCAGCAGGATGCGGTGCCGCAACACCGGCAACGTCACCGACGTGATGTCGTCATAAGTCACGTGATATCGCCGTCGCGAAAGCGCCCGAGCCTTCGCAGCCAGCACAATGAACTGCGCCGCACGAATGCTTCCTCCATAGTTCACATATTTCTTCACGAAGTCAGGCGCGCTTTCGTTCTTGGGCCGCGTCGCACGCACCAGGCTCACCACGTACCGCGCAATCGATTCAGCG
>DASXGY010000038.1:0-3411 GCA_036488835.1 Acidobacteriaceae bacterium | reverse complement strand
GGCGCATTGGCCCGGCGCCAGATGTCCGCAGCCGTCATAGATCTCCAGCACGGATTGCGGAATCTGCTCATGCATCGAAACGCCCGTCGCCAGCGGGATGAGGTGGTCCTGCTTGCCCCACAGGATCAGCGTCGGCATCGGTAGACGGCCGAGCTTGCCATCCAGCAGGTCGTCGCCGCTGAACATGGAGCGCGCACTGCGGTCCACCACCCAGTTCAGTCGCTTGAATTTGCGCACCATGTCGCGTGCAACAAACTCGGGCACTTCCGCGGGCTGTGGCATCAGCATGCGATACAGGCGCTGCACCGCCGGAATCGTGGTCGGCTCGAAGTCGAAGACGGTGAACGAGGGCTCGAAGCGAAGGCCCGCCGCGTCGCACAGCACCAGTCTTCCAATGCGCTCCGGCCGGTCGAGCGCGACCCGCATTGCCACCCATCCTCCCATCGACCAGCCGACGAGATTGACCTTGTCCAATCCGCGCTGCGCGATGAACTCCTCGACATATTGCGCTTCCTCACGAATGGAGTACGCCGCATTCGCAGGCTGCGCAGAGCGTCCATAGCCCAGCAGGTCGATCGCGTAGACGTGAAAGCCTGCCTGCTTAAGCTGCGGCATCAGGTTGGCCCAGTCCTCGGCGCGGCTGCCCAGCCCATGCACCAGCACCACCGGCGCGCCGCTACCGCCCTCGTAGTAGTGGATGCGATTGCCGCGGATCGTCGTGTACTCACTGTGGAAGCCGTTGTATGCCAGACGTGCCCGAGTCAGCGCGCCCAGCACCTCTAGGGGCTCCTGCCATACAACGGCGGCGCCCAGCAGAAACAGCACCAGCATCGCCAGAACGGCATAGCCGTAGGTCTTCCAGCTCAACGCCGCTGGGTCCTTTGGTCTCTCTGCTTGCACATTGCGCATTTTGCGTGCGCGATCACTGCGGCTGCTCGGTCGAGCGCCGCCGATTTGCGTTCGGCTCAAGGGAAGGGCTCCTCCTGTTTGGCGGCTCGCCTCTCCGCTACCGCCGGATCGCGCGTGACAACGTCATTCTCTTTGCCTGACGGATGCATTATCTGATCGAGCGCCTTGCGAATCACGCTGAGCGTAAATGGCCGGATCACGACCGCGCCATGCCCCGTTAGCTCATGCCAAGTCGCCCATCGCGCTTCGGTCGCATCGGTTGCACTGGCCAACGTGCCACCCAGCAGGCTGCAGCGATAGTCCACCAGAACATAGTGGAAGCGTACCCGCGCCGGGTCGTCGTCAGCGTGCGAGATGTGATCGAAGACGGCGACAATCTCTTCCGGTTCTACATCGAGTCCGGTCTCTTCGCGTACCTCGCGGCGGATGCCGTCCTCCAGCCGCTCACCCAGCTCCAATGCGCCGCCCGGCAGCGACCACTCGCCCAGCAGCGGCGGCTGGCCGCGCCGCACCAGCAGCACGCGCAGCTCCGCATCCAGCACGACCGCGCCCACGCCCGCGATCGGCGCAGTTGGAAACTCTCTCTGCATAGGTGTCAGCTAGTCGCCGGCCCGTTCGCCTGGCTGGTCTTCGTTCAGAGGCCGGCCGTATTCTTCGCCAAATACGGTGCGCGTGGAGGAGAAGCGGCCTCCGGAAAACTTGTCCGCGCCGCGTCCCCAGCCCACCGCCAGCAGCGCGACTGTGGCAAAGCTCAGCGGCAGCTTCAGCACTTCGCTCACCTTTTCCGGTTCATATCCTTCCATCGGCGCGGTGTCGTAGCCCAGCGCCTCGGCCATCAGCATCATGTGGGTGAAAGCGATCATCACCTGCCGGTTGAGCCACATCGGGATATTGGGGTGGTTCGAGAGATAGGCAGGGATGCCGACCTTCGCCTGCTCCGCGTAATTCTCCGGCATACCATTCTCCCGGCCCATGCGCAGCATCTCTTCCAGGTCGCCATTGCGCCATCCATCCGCGTCGCCACAGGCCACGATCACCGCGGAGGCCTCCACCACCTTCGGCTGGTTGTAGCAGGCGCCCCGCAATCGGTGCTTCTGCTCCGCCGAACGCACAACGATGAAACGCCAGGGTTGCAGGTTGTAGGCGCTGGGCGCGCTCAACCCGGCATCCAGAATCCGGCGCAGGTCTTTGAAAGGAATCGGGCGTCCATCAAAACTGGGAGTGGCCCGGCGATCGTGGATTGCCCGGGAAAGAGGTTTTTCCGTACTCATCGGCTTCTCTTCAGTGTATTGCCTGGAAGCGCGCAGAAGAGGCGTTTCGCTTTGAGCGTGCATAAGATGAAGTATTACTTTAACTTTTGGGAAGCTCGGTCATCGGCTGTTCCAGCGAGAAGGCCTGACCGCCCGGTCCTGCATCGGCGAAGACCCACAATCCGTGAAAGGCGTCGCGCAGTTCCGGGTGCAGCGTCAGCAGCCCGCGCATCACGGCGATGGTGTGAGCCCGGTCTGCCACCGGGTCGCTGCTGGTCGAGTCGTAATGCGCGACCAGGTCCAGGCCTCCCAATGCATCGTCCGTGCGAAAGCTCTTCACCTTGTAGGCGGTACTACTCTCGCCCTTGACCATCAGCGGTGTGGTGCCAGGCACATCGGTGGGCCGCGCCGCCTGCTGCTCGTCGGCAAGCTTGTCAAAGTTCGCGCTGGACACGAAGGCCGCCGGTTGCAGCAGGTACGCGGCGGTGGAGTAGTAGAGCCATGCATTCCACATCTGCTTCTTCTGTGCATAGCGGCGAGCCTGCTCCCAGTACCACAGGCCATCATGCCCTGCCACACTGAGCGGCTTGGGGAAGAACCCGGCAAGCTGCCATGGGCTGCCTGCGTTCAGCGATTGCAACAGCAGCGCAATCTGCTGCGGCTTGGCAACGCCCGTCGCGTGCACCAGCGCGAAGGCGAATTGGCCCGGCGGCAGATGCTGGATGCTGAAGGTGACGTGCGTGCTGTTGTCGCCCGAGTCGCAGAAAAACTGTTCCTGGTCATCGCCCGGCTTCGCATCGGATGCGTCCAGCTTGTAGACCGCGTCCACCGTGATAGTGGCGCCCGTTATCAATGGGGCGAGTGCGGCAGCCGACTGCGCGATGCTGTTGAAGCTGGCTGCCACCGCAGGAACCGTGGCAGCTTTCAAATCTGCGGTGCGGCCGCTTTGGACGTCCAGCGCAATCTGCCGTGCGGCCTGCACGATCGGCGCGCGTTCCGCCTCGGTCATGGTGCCCTGCGTCTTGCAGGAGACTCCGAAGGCCGGTAAGGCCACGACAAGCAGGCAGGTTGCCCCAATCCCACGCGCAGAGATGCAGAGGTTCATCGCAGAGTCACCAGTCGCGGCACGCCCCTACTTCAACACAACAGCGGCTCAGTGCGCAAAGTCAGGCCAGATCGGCATTCGCATCTATTGTGCTCGGCCTGTTCGCCGCTGCAGATACGCGTTGATCGCATCTCCCCATTCCTTGCC
>DASXGY010000004.1:0-5433 GCA_036488835.1 Acidobacteriaceae bacterium | reverse complement strand
CGGGCGGCAAAAACCTCCGAAGGCTGCGCCATGGGCATGAAGACCATGGGCAACTGCGGTTGGTCAGGATCTTCATATTTTGTGTCGTCCACCACGCCGACGATCTCGAACTCGCTGGGATCTTTCGCGTTCAGGCCGAAGTGTGCGCCCAGGGCCGGCTTGCCTTTGAGGAAGTGATCGACAAAGGCCTGGTTTGCGACAGCGACGCGGCGGGTCGAGGCAGTGTCAGCATCGGATATACCGCGGCCGAGCAAGACATGCGTGCCGACGGCAGCGAAGTAGTCAGGACTGATGTAGTCAAAGGTGGTCCGGTAGTAGTTATTGGTGAACTCGGGTGGCGGCGGCGGTGCGCCCGGCAGAAAGGTCAGGTCGTGCCAGCCATCTTGCGAGAGCGGGCTGAAGGTCGCGTAGCCGAGATCGAGCACACCCGGCGTCTGCCGCAATTGGGTGTCGAACGTGCGCTCCAGACCAGCGAGCTTCTGGATGTCATAGCCCGCGGCCACCGCGTTGATGCGGATGACGAGTCGTCCGGAGGTCTCCAGGTGCAGGTTCTGGTGCTCGAGCGCGCGCAGGCTCAGCGTGAGCAGTCCGGCGGTGGAGAGGAGCGCGAGGGACAGCGCAGCCTGAAACACCACTAGCGCCTTCTGCGGCCACGCCGACTTATCTCCGGCCGTCCGGCTGGCACCGCGCAACGCCTCGATGGGATCGAAATGTGAGGTGATCCACGCCGGCACACAGCCGAAAAGCACACCCGCCAGCACAGCGACTCCCAATGCGAAGCCCAGCACCGCCGGCGAGGGCGAAGAAGATATGGGCGATGACTGCGTGCCGGCAAGGGCCATCGACAGCATCGCTCGCGAGCCAAAGACGGCCAGCAGGATTGCCACGGCGCTGCCGGCCACTGCAACGATCAGGCTCTCAACCAGAGTCTGTCGAATGAGGCGGCTGCGCGGCGCGCCCAGGGCAAGACGCACCGCGGTCTTCTGTCGCCGCGCCATGCCGCGCACCAGCATCAGGTTGGCGAGGTTGGCGCAGACGATCAGCAGCACGAAGCCGGCAATCATGAAGAGTAGCTGCAGTCCGGAGGCATAGCTGTCGCGCAGCTGGCTGATGCCGCTGGCAGCGGGCGCCCATTCGGTGCGCTGCTTCGGAATGGCGACGGCTTGTCCCGCCGCGAGCGTTTCCAGATGCGCGTGTAGCCATCCCTGGAGCAGCCCGCTGGTCTGTTGATCGATGCTTGCAGGATTGAATCCGGGTCGTACGCGGCCAAGGATGTACAGCCAATATTGGCTGGGATGGTCCATCGCATCGATGTTGGTAAGCATGGGCTCGAAGGCCAACGGCGCCCAGATCTCCGGGGGATCGGCATCCAGCCGTGTGCCAAAGAAGCTGGCAGGCAGGATGCCGGCCACTGTCATCGCGCGGTTGTTGATCATCAGTGTCGAGCCGACAATCGCCCGCGTCCCGCCGAAACGGCGTTGCCACATCTCGTAGCTCAGCACCACCTGCGGCTGGGTGCCGCGCTGGTCATCGGAGGGCGCAAGCGCGCGCCCTTCGAGCGCCTTGACTCCGAGCGTGGAGAAGTAGTTGCCGGCGACAAACTGTAACCGGGCCGGCTCCGCGGCGCGCGCGCTTCCCTGTTGACGTATGCCCACCGGCCGCTGCCCTGCCTCGACCGCGGTCATGCTGGTGAATCCCTCCAGATGGTCGCGAAACATCTGGTACTGATCGTAAGAAAAGAGGCTCCAATCGCCGAAGAGGCTGCCGCCATTGAAACAGCAATCGTATCGGTTCCCCAGCTTGTAAAGCTGCTCGGGCGCCTTCACCGGCAGAGGGCGCAGCATGACCTGATATATCAGTGTGAAGATGGCGGTGGTTGCGCCGACACCCAGCGCCAGCGTCAGCACGGCGGTGAGCGCAAATCCTGGTGTGCGGCGAAGCTGCCGCAAAGCGTAACGAACGTCCTGCACGATCTGCTGGATGAACTGCACGAGTCCTCCTCTCTGTGGTTTGTGGTTATTCCATGCGTAGCGCGACCATCGGCTCGATGGAAGCCGCACGTCGCGCCGGCACCAGGGCCGCGACCGCCGCAGCAAGCGAAAGCACGGCCAGGGTGACGATGCTGACCCGCGCATCGAAGGCGCCTACGCCATAGAGGTGCTGCGCCATCAGGCGCCCGGCTGCATAGGCCAATGGAACGCCGATGGCCAGCCCAATGCCGCAATGCGTCAGCGCACGCTTCAGCACGTCGCGCAGAATGCTGCGCCGGTCGGCGCCGAGCGCCATGCGCACGCCGATCTCACCCGTGCGCCGCTCCACGGAATAGGAAGTGACGCCATAGATGCCGATCGAGGCCAGGATCAGCGCCACCAGTCCGAAGAGCGAAGTCAGCCGAGCCAGCAGCTCGTCCTGATTGAAGTTGGTCGCCAGCTGATCCGAGAAGGTGCGGAAATACTGGGGTGTGAGATTGGGGTTCACGTCGGCGAACGCGCGGCGCGTCGCTGCTTCGACGGATGCGGGTGTACTGTTCGCCGTCTCCAGCACCACTTGGCCCGCGTAATGTCCCAGTGGCTCGAACGGCTTGTTCTCCGGCTTGAAGACCTCCGTCGCCTGCGCGAAGGGCAGGAAGTACATGGGCGGCGGCGCCACATTCGGGTCATTATGTTTCGTGTTTTCCACGATGCCGACGATTTCGAACTGCGATTGCAGCTCGCGTTCGACGCCGAAGTGCTGGCCGATCGCCTTCCCATGGAAGTAGCGATCGGCAAAGAGCTGATTCACGATTGCGACCTTGCGTCCGTGATTATCGTCGCTGTCGGTAAAGAAGCGGCCCGCGTGCAGCTTGGCACCGATCGCATCGAAATATTCCGGACTGATCCGGATATAGGCCGCCACATACCAGTCGCTGTCCGGCTTCGGATCAGGTTGACCGGGAATGAAGACGCCGCCGTTCCAGTTGTCATGGCTCAGAGGGGTGTAGAGGGCAAAGGCAACTTTCTTCGTGCCGGGAATCCGCATCAGGCTTTCATGCAGTTTGCGATACAGATCGTCGGTCTGCTCCGGCTTGTATCCGGCAAGGAAGGGGTCGATGCCCACAATATAGCGGTCCGTCGTCTGGAAGCCGAAGTCCTGGGTCCGCAGATTACTCAGGCTGCGTAGCAGCAGTCCGGCTGCGCACAGCAGGACCACCGAGAGCGCGGCCTGGGTGATGACCAGCACACGCTGCGGAGCAGAGCTCGAGTCCTTCATGGTCCGCGCGGCGCCGCGGATGGCCGACGCCGGATCGACCTTGGTGGAGATCCATGCGGGTATCGCAGCGCATAGAACTGCGGTGATCAATGCCGCAAGCACAGCGAAGCCCAGCACCGGCAGCGACGGATTCACACTTATCGGAACATAGTCCGAGCCGCGGAAGGCCAGCCGCAGCACCGAATGCGCTACGGCGTAGGCAATAGCGATGGCACCCGCGCCACCCACCAGCGCCAGCAAGACGCTCGAGACCATGGCCTGCCTTACCAGTTGCCCGCGCGTTGCGCCCAGCGCGATACGCACTGCCTGCTGCTGCCGATCTGCGGTGGCGCGTACCAGCAGCAGGTTGGCTACATTGGCGCATACGATCAACAGCACGAATCCCGCAGCCGCCATCAGCAGATCCAGCCCGCGCCCGTAATTCTCCGCCACATCATTCACGCCCGCCTTGGCGGAGGAGAGTTGCGTCTTCTGTTGGCCGATCTGTGCTCGCTCGGCGGCGGTAAGCGTGTCCCGGCTACGCAGCCACTGCCGCAGTTCCACGTTCAATTGCGCGGTGATCTGCTCCAGCGAGGCATCGGGGGGGACCCGTCCCACCACATCCAGCCAGTGCGTATCAGGATGATGGGTATGCGCCGCATCCGCGCCGGTGAACTTCGCCTCCTGGTTCAGCGGGAGCCAAAGTTCCGGCGGATCAGACTGCACAATCTCGCCCTGATACTCCGGCTGGGTGACGCCGACCACGGTGACGACCACGCCATTCATGGTGAAATTTGTGCCCAGAATGTGGGGGTCGAGTCCGAGGCGCCGCTGCCACATGCGGTAACTGATGACGGCCACGGGCGGCGCGCCTGCTGTGTCGTCTGATGGTTGAATCGGCCGGCCAAGCGCCAAAGGCACACCGAGCGTCGAAAACTCGTTGCCGGCAACGAAGCGCCCGGGCACGGTAACCGGCGGCTGCGCATCGCCCACACGCCGCGTGAGCAGAGGTGTAGAGAAGGACTGAAAGGCGGTCAGGCTCTCAAAGCCTTTGGTGTGGTCGCGAAAGTAGAGATAAAGATCGTTCGAGAAGATCTCCCAGTTATCGCCCTGCAAGCCGCCGTAGTTGCAGCAGGTGGGCTCCTTGCCCACCATGTACAGGCGCGCGGCGTGCTTGACCGGCAGCGCCTTCAGCATGGTGTTGTAGATCAGCGTGAAGATCGCCGTCGTCGCACCGATGCCGAGGGCGAGCGTCAACGCCGCCGTGATGGCAAAGCCGGGGCTGCGACGGAACTGCCGCAGTGCGTATTGCACGTCCTTGAGCAATTTCCCCATCGCAGCTTCTCCCTCGGCCTTGGACTTATCGGACTATAGACACACTCCGGCTTCGCGCTTGCGCATCTGCCTTTGCGCCGCCGTGCTACTGGACCTGCAGCAACTGCTCCGGCGACAGCTCTCCCTCGGCAATCACCTTGCCGTCGAAGAGGTGTACCTGGCGGTCGGCATGGCGGGCGAAGCGCGGATCGTGCGTCACCATGCAGATGGTCGCGCCCTCCTTATGCAGCTCGGAGAGCAGCTCCATCACCGCTTCGCCATTCTTCGAGTCCAGGTTTCCGGTAGGCTCGTCGGCCAGCAGGATGGACGGGGAACCGGCCAGCGCACGGGCCACAGCGACACGCTGCTGCTGACCGCCGGAGAGCTGTGAGGGGTAGTGGCGCATGCGGTGCGCCATGCCGACGCGCTCCAGCGACTCCTGCACGCGACGCTTGCGGTCCGCCGCCGGCATGCCGGAGCGGTAGGTCAGCGGGAGCTCCACGTTCTCGGCCACGGTAAGGTCGCCGATCAGGTTGAAGCTCTGGAAGATGAAACCGATCTCCTGGTTGCGGATGCGCGAGCGCTCGGCGAAACTCAGGTTCTCTACCGGCTTGCCGTTCAACTGGTAGCGGCCATTGGTCGGCGTATCGAGCAGCCCGATGATCGAGAGCAGCGTCGACTTGCCGCAACCTGACGGCCCGGACATGGCGACGTAATCGCCACGCAGGATGGACAGATGCACGCCGGAGAGCGCGTGCGTCTCGATCTCATCCGTGTAGAAGACCTTGGTCAGCGCTTCGATCTGTATCAGTGCCTGTGCTGTTTCGTCCATAGTTGGCCTCGTGTTCCTTTCCTTCCTAAGTTCGGTTGTTATTCCAGCCGGATGCGGTC
>DASXGY010000483.1:0-6192 GCA_036488835.1 Acidobacteriaceae bacterium | reverse complement strand
CGGGCACCAGTTGACGATGTAAGCGCCGCGATAGATCAACCCCTGCTCATGCAGACGGACGAAAGCTTCGCGCACGGCGCGCGAGAGGCCGGCATCCATGGTGAAGTACTCGCGCGACCAGTCAACCGAGGCGCCGAGGCGTTTCATCTGGTCGAGGATGGCGCCGCCGTATTGCTCCTTCCAGCACCAGACGCGCTTTAAAAATGCTTCCCGGCCGAGTTTCTGGCGCGAGGTCTTCTCGACGGCGAGCTGGCGTTCGACCATCATCTGGGTGGCGATGCCGGCATGATCCGTGCCCGGAACCCAGAGGGTGCGATCGCCGCGCATGCGGTGCCAGCGGGCGAGGATGTCCATCTCGGTCTGGTTCAGCATGTGACCCATGTGCAGGCGGCCGGTGACGTTGGGCGGCGGCAGCAGCATGGTGAAGTTACGCTGCGTGGCGCTGGCGTCGATGGAGGTGGCGTGGAAGAGGTTTTCGCGCACCCAGTACTCGGCCCAGTGCTCTTCGATCGCGGCTGGGTCGTAGGCTTTCGGCAATTCGTGCGGCATGGAGTTTCAGGGTAACAAAGCGCGAAGACGACCAGAGATAAAGGCAGACGACTGCAGACAACAACAGACAACTTCAGAAGGTGGATACCCCACTGCCGTTGTCTGCTTTTGTTCGGTGCTGTCTGTTGTCGTTTTAGAAGGGGTTCAGCTTGTCGAGGCCCTTCTTCTTTTTGTTGGTGCTGGAGGACTCGGCGCTCTGGTCGGTTTTGACCTTGGGATTTTTCTTATGCTTCTTGCCAGGAGCGGGAGTGCCGGTCTGTACTTGTGCGCTGCCAACCGGACCGCCCTTGACATCATTCACCTGGGTCTGCCCTTCGGCGGGCTTCTCCACTGGAGGCAGCGGTGCGGTATTCGCGGGACCGACGGCTTTCAGTCCGTAGTTGTCGCCTGCCGCGGCTGGCGCAGCCGCAGGAGCGCCGGTGCCTTCGCTGGCTGGTGGAGTGGCGGCGGGCGGGGCGGCGCCGGTGGAGGAGTTGCCGCTGTTGTTGTCTACCGCATTGCCGTTGGGGTTCAGGATCTCCACACCCAACCCGGTGCCCGGAGCGCCGCTCTCGGGATTCGGCACAGCAGCGTCGCCGGTGCGCGGCGCGGCGGTCCCATTCGCGACGCCAGGAGAAGGTGTTGCCGCGGTTGCCGGGGAAGCGGGTCTGCCTGCAGCGCCGTTGAAGATGGCGACGTTTTCCTTGCTTATTTCCGGCGCTGTGACGGTCTTTGCGGGCGTCATCAGGGGCTCACCCACACGGGCTGCCTCCAGCGTGGATGGCCCGTGCTTGACCAGCAATATCGCGCGGTCCTTTAGCTTGATGTTGGCGCGGCTCTGCTCCTCGGCCTCGCTCTCTGCCAGCTCGGTCTGCGTCGGTTCCGGTACGGGGCGGCCCAGTGCGATGAGCTTTTCGCGCGCATCCTCAACATGGGGCGCCATGGGGTAGCGGGTGACCACGCGGGAGTAGCAGTCGGCGGCGCGGTCGTCGTAGGCCGCAATCAGGCGCTCCTTCTCGGCAGCATTGATGTTCAGGCGCGATGCGATGCCGGCCTCGGAGGCGTAGTCATCGCCGAGCTGGAGCAGGGCCATGTCGCTCTTGCTGTAGAGCGGGTACGAGTCGGTGAGCGTCTGCAGGCGCGCGATGCTGGCTGGCCAGTTGTCATGCGTGGCGTAGAAGCTACCGATGGTGAATTGCCGCTGGGCCAGTACCTCCTGCACCTCGCGCAGGCGCTGCTTGGCGCGCGGGACCAGAGTCGAGTCCGGGTATTGCTGGATCATCAGCCGGTATTCCTGCTCGGCGCGCTCCGCATTCGTGGGGTCGCGGTCCGGCTTTTCCATCTGCTGGTAGTAGATGTCACCCACCTTCATCTGCGCCTCGGCGGCTTCGGGCTGATTGGGGAAGAAGGTGATGAAATCCTTGTACTCGGCCTCTGCCTGCTGCAGGGCGGCCGCGCCTCCTTCCTTGTACCAGCTATCGCCGACGGCCAACTTGGCGCGCATCTGGTACTCCGACTCTGGATAGGTGGTGAGCAGCGCCTGCAGATCGAGGCGGGCCACGTCGTACTTGCCCTTTTTGAGGGCTGTCATTGCCTTGTCGAAGAGCTCTTTGTCCGGCTGCTTGGAGGTGACGCCGGCCAGCGGGTCCGTGGAGCTTGCCTTCTTCGGCTTCTTGGCATGGTGCAGGAGCTGGGCTGGCGCGCCGACCGTGAGTGCGGCAGCCAGACAAGCAGTGGCGGAAAGCGCGAGCAGGCGGGCGGAAAAACTATGCTTCATGGACATCAACATCCCTCGAGACTGGACAAAGCCCACCGGCGGCGTGCTCCTCGATTTGAGCCTGTGGGTTTCTCTTCCCAATATTCTAGAGCGTTTTCACTGTTACCGTGTGCCGCCGACCTCCGCGAAGTGTGGCTTTTTCTTGACGGAAAGCCACGCGGCCAATGGCGCTCTTGTGTGTACCTACAGTGAAAATGCTTTAATGTGCGGCGGCGAGCTCTGCGGAGCGGGCTGCCTCCAATAATTCGCGTGCCTGGCGCTCCGGGTGGCCGCCATCGAAGACGGCGCTCCCGGCGACCAGCAGCTCGGCTCCTGCTTCGACCACTGCGGCCACGGTCTCGTGAGCGACGCCACCATCGACTTCGATACGGAAATTCAGGTTCCGCTCGGCGCGTAACTCGCGGAGACGGCGGATCTTGTCCAGCGAAAGGGGGATGAACTTCTGGCCGCCGAAGCCGGGGTTCACGCTCATGACGAGCACGTGGTGGAGCATGGGGAGAACGTCGTAAAGGAAGTCGACGCGGGTGGCCGGGTTGAGTACCACCCCAGGTTCCATGCCGTGATCGCGGATGTGCTGGATGGTGCGATGCAGGTGGACACAGGCTTCGTAATGGACGCCGATCCAGTTGGCGCCAGCCTCGGCGAAAGCGGGGATGAAGTCGTCCGCATTCTCGATCATGAGGTGGCAATCGAGAGGCAATTTTGTGACTTTACGCAGTGACTTCACGACGGGAGGGCCGAGCGTGATGTTGGGGACGAAGTGGCCGTCCATCACGTCAACGTGAATGACCGTACCGCCGCCGCGCTCGGCTGCAGAGACCTCCTCCGCGAGCCGTGCGAAGTCCGCCGACAATATAGAGGGCAACAGTTCAACCACGGGGCCAGTGTATCAGCGGGGGTGGAGACGGTTCAGGCTGTAACAGCGGGTACGGTCATGGCGGCGCCGCGGGCAACGCGGGAGATGGCGCGCACCAGCGTTTTATGCGGGATCGCGTCGCTGGGGTCCGCGAAGACTGCCTCGCCGGTGCGTTTTGTGACGGGACGAAAACACCAGCGGGTGAACAGCGCGAGATGGTCTTCGATCTGCGCAGTGGAAGGTCGCGAGGGTGCGATTGCTGCGAGTGAGTGGAGCGCTTTCTCCAGGCGCTGTTCCAGGGAGTCGATTGCGGAATTGGGGGCTGGTGAGGGCTCGAGCGGGACGGGCTCGAGCGCCATGGGATGCGAGTAGAGGGACGAGGAGCCGGACTGCTCGTTGTGCAGCCGCATGCCGATGGTGGCGTAGCTGACGGGACCGGCGAGTCCCTGGCGCGTGAGCCGGAAGAGCGACACTTCGCCGGGCAGTGCCGATGGCTGAACGATGACGGCGGAGAGCTCAGAGAGTAGTCGCACCGACTCCGGCAGCTCTCCGAGCGCGGCCTCGGCTCTTTCGTACCGCTGGTGGATGGCAGCCGCGGCTTCGAACTCGAGGGCCTCGGACGCGGCGGCGCGCTCTTGCTCCAGCGACGCGAGCAGGCTTGCGCCATGCGTGCGAAGCGTCTCGAAGACAGCGTCGGCTTCAGCGCGATGGCGGTCCGGCGTGCAGGTCTGGTTGCACGGCGCCAGGCACTTTTTCATCTCGAAGTAAGGACAGGCCGGGTGCTCCGGATAAGGGTGCAGATCTTCCACGCAGCGGCGCAACTGAAAGAGGTCGAGCACCGCATCGCAGGCACGCTCTGCAGCAGCGCGCGTGGGGAAGGGGCCGAAGCTGCGATCTGCCGCGCTGCGGACATAGCGGTTGGTCGCGAAGAGGCGCGGGAAGTCGTTCTCCAGCGCCATGCGCAGGTATGCGGGCGGCCGCAGCCGGAGCCGTTTGCGCACCGCGGCAGCGTCTTTTGCTGCGAAGGCATCGACGATCTCTCGGTAGAGCAGCAGTGAGGCTTCGAACTCCGACCCATAGGGCGACCAGGCGATCTGGCGGACGAAGGGGAGAAGCTGCAGGCGGCGCGACAGTGCACCTTCGGGCGCGAGCATGCGTTTGAGGCGCCGACGCAAGTTCGTCGTGCGTGCGATGTACGGCTCGCGGCGTTCCCCGAAGCCAAGCGAGAAGACGGCAGGCGCCTCTGGCAGGGCGGCCAGCGGATCGGCCTGTGCGGCATCCGCTACGTCGAAGGCTAGGGTATGCGCCAGCACGCCCCATTTTAGCGGTGGCGCAGGCGACGGGACGAGTGGCGAATCTGGAGACCAGGCTGCACTCCGGTATGCTGGCTGCCTTCGGAGGAAAACTCATGGCGATGGATCGGCGAAGCTTTGTATGCGGTGCGGGATTGTCGGTTGCTGCGCTGGCCTCTGCAGTGGCCACGAAGGCACATGGGCAGATGCGAGCGGTTGAGCTGACGATCGACAGCAATCAGAAACTTGCGACCATGCCGCAGGATTTTATCGGACTGAGTTACGAATCGGCGCAGCTCGCCGATCCTGCATTCTTTTCCGCGAGCAATACAACGCTGGTACGCGCCTTTCGCGAATTATCTCCGAGCGGGGTGCTACGGCTGGGCGGCAACCTGAGTGATGTAACGCTATGGAAAGGCAGTGCTGCCAACACCATTGCACTGGAAGAGGCGGCGAAGGTGCGAGGCTTCTACGAATGGCGGCTCGTGGATGGCAAGGCGGCGAGCGGGCGGCCCGCGACGCTTGGGCGGGAGGGAATCGTCAAACTTGGAACTTTTGTTGGCGCGACGCAGTGGAAAGTGCTCTATGGCTTGAACCTTGGCACCGGCACACCAGAGCGCGCGGCGGAGGAGGCCGAACTGGTTGCCCATTCGCTGGGAGATCGTCTGCTGGCGTTCCAGGTGGGGAATGAAGCGGATCTCTATGGGCCAGCATTTCGCGAAGGTGGCTGGAGCTTCGAGCGCTACTGGAGCGACTATCAGCATTTCGTGAAGGCTGTCCGTGCGCGAGTGCCGGGTGCGCCGTTTGCAGGGCCGGATGTGGCCTCGAAGGTGAACTGGGTGACGCAGTTCGCCGCGCGTGCGAAGGGCGATGCGGTGCTGGTGTCATCACACTACTACGCGATGGGGCCCGCGGGAGCGCCGGGCATCGACGCGCAGAAGCTGCTGAGCGACGATCCTCGGCTCGCGCGAGAGATGCCGATCCTGGTTGCCGCCGGCAAAACTGCGGGCGTGCCCTATCGCATGACGGAAGGAAACAGTTGTTATCACGGCGGCCAGCCGGGGGTAAGCGATGCGTTCGCCTCTGCGTTGTGGGCAGCGGACTATTTGCTGCGCGTGGCCCAGGCGGGCTATGCCGGCGTGAACCTGCACGGCGGCGGTGAGGGCTATTACGCGCTGATCACCGGCGAGCCCAATGCTACGAAATTGCGGCCACAGTATTATGGGATGCTGCTGGCGCAGCGGTTTACCGGAGCAACCTTCGTTGGCGTATCGCTGGGTGGCGAGGCGCGTAATGTGACTACGTATGCGGCGCGCAAGGACAACGCGATGCTGGTGGCGTTGGTGAACAAATCCGGCAATCCGGTGCAGGTGAGACTGCGCGGACGAGGGATGGAATGCTGGACACTGACCGCGCCCTCGCTCGATGCGAAAGACGGCGTCGAATTTGCGCAGGCAAGCACGGACCAGCGGCTGGTGCCCGCGTATTCAGCCATGCTGTGGAAGCTGACGCGAGCGTGAAACCAGAACATTTTCACGGTGGTGTATGCAGAAGCGTCACACCACGCGGACCTTGGCTGTACGTAACAATGAAAGTGCTCTAGAGAACCCGGGTCGTCGCGGATGAAGATCGTACGAAGTGGAGATCTCGTCCCAATATTTTTATCGACGATCGCCATTTCCTGTAGACACATCAAAATCGCTGGCATATGATCCACAGAATTATTTAATCGTTTTTTT
>DASXGY010000478.1:0-11111 GCA_036488835.1 Acidobacteriaceae bacterium | reverse complement strand
AAAAGCCACAAGCGATCTGGATTGTTCTATATGCACCGGAAGCTAAAGCGCTCTAACGAGGACTAGATGGTCAACTTGATAGGCAAACCGGTTGAGCTCCGCGTACCTTCCCGGATGGGGTACGAGAAGGTCGCCATGGGCACGGCCGCCAGTGTGGCGAAATTGATGGGCTTTCCGGACGATCGTATCGAAGATCTGAAGACCGCCATCGCGGAGGCGTGTATCAATGCCATCGAGCATGGAAACCATCTGAACGAAAATCTGTCCGTGGGCGTGACCCTTTCCGCCCATGACGACAGTCTTGAGGTCACGGTTCTGGACGATGGCGGGGGCATTGCGAAGGCGCCACCCAAGCCGGATATCGACCGCAAGATGCACGGCGAGGAAGATCCCCGGGGCATGGGCATGTTCCTGATTCAGTCTCTGGTGGATGAGGCGGAGTGGGTGAAGGCCGGCAACGGAAAAGCCAGCTATGTGCGACTGGTGATCCGGCTGGACAAGGAGAGCGACTAAGGTGCAGACGGAAACGAAAACGAGCGTCGATCAAATTGCGGATGGAAACGGCGGCCGCATCACCGTGCTTCGCTTCAGCGGAGACATCTCCTCCAGCTCCCACGACGCGCTGCTTGGGATCTACCAAACAGTGAGCAAGTCGCAGCCAGTTCTGCTCGATTTCACGAAAGTGGATTACATCAACTCCAGCGGCATCGCGCTGGTGATTCAGATGCTGATGGAAGCCAACAAGAATGAGCAGAAGATTGCGGCCTTCGGCCTGACGCCGCACTTCCAGAAGGTTTTCACGATGGTGGGCATCACCAAGTACGCCGCGCTCTTTCAAGACGAAGCTGTCGCCAAGGCATCTATTTAAGGATGGTTAGCGTCATGCAGTAGCTCGCCCGTCGTGGACGACGGAAGGTGAACTTTATGCTTTCGGCGAGACTATCCGAAATGCGGCTAAGGATGCTGCTGCGTTGAGCCTCGATAAGCTTCGGCTGAGCGCCGTTCGCTACATCAAACGCGCCCAGCGTTCCGTTCCCGTCTGGTGGATCATTTGTTTGGCGTGGGCAGGCATTCTCGGATGGGACAGTCGACATAGAATCAACCCCGACGGTCTTAGCTATCTAGATTTGGCTTCCGAGTCGCTAAATGGGGGGCCGGGCAAAATACTAAATAGTTGCTGGAGTCCGGGCTATCCGGCTTTGATCGCAATCGCTTTGCGGATATTCCATCCTAGACCAGGACAGGAGATTCCACTCCTTCACATCGTAAACTTCTTTGTTTTTACTTTGACATTGTGGGCATTCTCGTCCTTCTTGCGTAACTGGCTTCTCAGGATACGTTCAATTGAGCCCGCAATCGATGGCATAAAAGGTTACATCATACCGTTCGCCTTTTGCACATTCCTCTGGTTCACTTTGGAGTTTAGCGCCGCCCGGCTCATCACTCCTGATCTGTGCGTCGCTGCAATTGTCTTTTGCGCTTCCGCAATCTGCTGCCGGTTGTCTCTCCCCGGATCGACGTGGAGGCATTACGTAGCTCTGGGTCTGGTCCTGGCGACCGGTTACCACATGAAGAGTGCAATGCTGCCGCTTGGGGCCGGATTGCTCGGCCTGCTATTCTTCTGGATGCCGCGCGAAGTCAGTCGGCGGAAACTGATCCTTTCGTGCATCACATTTACTCTATTGGCAGTGCCGCTGATCGCTATGTTGAGTGCTCGTGAGGGTAGGCTGAGCTACAGTGAGACAGGGCGGCTCAATTATTTGTGGGATGTAAATCAGATACCGGATATTGGTTGGACCGGGGACCCAGGAAACACTTGGGGAACTCCTGAGCATTCACCACGTAAGTTATCGCAGACACCTTTGATCATCGAGTTCGCGTCGCCGGTCACTGGCACCTATCCATTATGGGACGACCCATCCTACTGGTATGCCGGCGCAAGAACGCGATTCGATCTGAGACAACAACTTGTAGCAATTAAGAAGAATCTGCACGCGTACCAAGACATTCTCTCGCAGACAGCTGCTTTTGCCGCCGGAGCGATAGTGTTGTTTCTTTGGTGCGTTAACGAGAGGCTGAAGCCAACCATATCTAAAGATATCTGGTGGCAGCTCGCATGGCCACTTACTGCTTGTTCGATGTATGGTCTCGTTCATGTTGATCACAGATATGTGAGTCCATTCCTCGTGCTTTTTTGGGTGACGATCTACAGCGTGTTGATGTTGCGGCTGAAAGGTCAGCGCACTTGGCCTCTCTTGGCTATGTGCATCTGCACGGTGATGCTCACTACAACACCTAATCCTCTCGCAGTGGGCGCGCGTGCGGTGCGAGACGCCCTCCATCGAAGGCAGGCAGAAGATTATGAAATAGCTGCCGACCAGCTGCGCAATCTGGGTCTAAATAGTGGAGATCGCTTGGCACTCGTTGGATCCGCTTTTTCCCCGGCCGAAGCCTACCCGTATTACGCTCGCCTCGACCAGTTGCGAGTCGTCGCCCAGATTCCTGACGAAAATGAGTTCTGGCGTCTGAGCGGGCCAGAATTAGAAGCAGTTGAAAAGCGCCTCGCTTCGATCGGGATTAAGGCTGTGGTTGCGATAAACCGGCCTAGCTACGTTGCCCCAGCAAGATGGAGGGACGTTATGCTCCATAGCGGAGTGCGATTCAACATCCTGCTGCTTTCGACACCCGAGTCGTATACTCCACAGCAGATTCTCCACTCCGCCGATCGCTCTCGGAGCGACGGCTCCCGTCGAGATGACAACGGATTATCGGGTCGCAGGGTCGGTAGTTGAGGCGTGGACGTGGAAGAACCGATCCATTCTCCGAAGCTGGTGCGGTTCGGCACGTTCGAAGTCGATCTGCAAGCCGGAGAGCTGTGGAAGGCGGGGCGCAGGCGGAAGCTTACCGGTCAGCCATTTCTGGTTTTGGCCATGTTGCTGGAGCGACCGGGCGAAATGGTCACCCGGGAGGAGTTGCAACGGCGCTTGTGGCCGGACACCTTTGTCGATGTCGAGCACAGTCTGAACGCCGCCATCAACAAGATTCGGGAAGCGCTGAACGATTCCGCGGAGAGCCCGCATTTTGTGGAGACGCTGCCGCGCCGGGGCTACCGGTTCGTCGCTCCCGTGGACAGGGGCAAGCCGGTGGAATCCATTCGGAAGGCATCGGCCTCCGCACCGGCGTTCGTACGCGCGCCCGGGGGCGCCGCGAATGCCGGACTCCATGCCAGACCTCAGGCCGGTGCGGAGGAGGGTTTCTGGATCGCGGTACTGCCGTTCAAATGGAGTGGCGCTGATCCGGAGTTTGCCGCCCTGGCTGACGGGATCACCGAGGATATTGTCACCGGGCTATCTCGATTTTCCTATCTCCGCGTTCTTTCTCTGAGTTCGACCTCGCGGTACACGCAGGAGGAGACAAACTTGCGCGCCGCCGGCGAGGAGCTGGGAGCGCGCTACGTGATGGAGGGCAGCGTTCGCCAATCGGGGGACACGCTGCGCATCGCGGTGCGGCTCAAGGATGCGAGCTTCGGCGTCGATCTATGGGCGGAGCATTACGACCGCGCCTTTCGCTCGGTGGGCGCATTCGATCTTCTGGACGAGGTAGTTGCGCGAATTGTATCCACGATCGCCGACACCCAGGGCGTGCTGCCACACAGCATGAGCGAGGCGACGCGCAACCGGAATCCGGAAGAGTTGACACCGTATGAGGCGGTGCTGCGGAGCTTTGCGCACTTCCAGCGTGTCTCGGCGGGAGAGCACGCCGCGTCTAGAACCGCGCTGGAACGGGCGGTGGAGCAGGCGCCCGGTTATGCCGATGGCTGGGCCATGCTTTCCATGCTGTACAAGGAGGAGTACACGCACGAGTTCAACCTGCGGCCGGATCCGCTGGGACGTGCCTTTCGAGCGGCGCAACGCGCTATAGAGGCCGCGCCCTCCAGCCACCTGGCGCATCATGCACTGGCCGCGACACTGTTCTTTCGTCGCGAGATGCAGGCCTTTCGTGTGGCCGCGGAGCGTGCGATTGCTTTGAATCCCATGGATGGATTCACCATGGCGTATCTGGGCTTCCTGATCGCTTACAGCGGCGACTGGGAGCGCGGGTGTGCGGTATCGGAGCAGGCGAGAAGTTTGAATCCGCACCATCCGGGATGGTATTGGTTCGCCCCATTCTTCGATGCCTACCGGCAACGTGAGTACGGGAAGGCGCTGGAGATTGCGCCGAGGATCCACATGCCAGGCTTCTGGCGCACCAAGGTTGCACTGGGCGCGCTCTATGGACAGGTCGGCGAGCGGGAAGCGGCGCGGCGATCTGTCGAGGAGCTGCTGGAGCTAAGGCCGAAGTTTGCTGTGACGGGTCACGAGGAACTGGCCAAGTGGTGGGAGCCGGAGCTGGTGGAGCAACTGATCGACGGTCTGAAGAAGGCTGGGCTGGAGATCGTCCGCTGAGCAGAGGTGGGCTAAGAACGGCAGATCTCTCCACTTCTTTTGTGCTCCGGGCAATGCTAACTTCTTCACACCATCGACACACACTTCCATGCGGGAAATAGTACCAGTCACGGTTGCGAATGCAGGGTTCGTAACAACCTAGCAAGCCGGCGATGAATCAGACGAGTTTTAGATACGTTGTATAAGGCAGGCCACCCAGAGAGGTGAACGGCAGCATGGTGATGGGTCCGTTCGCCGAGCTTACCTGCCATTGCCGCTCTGCTATGCGCGGTGCTGCCAGCAACTGCTCCCGCGTCAACGCCGGCATGGGCGCTTCCTGCTGCGGTTTCACGGCCATCAGCACCAGGGGTCCGCGCAGCAGCGCCACCGTGTCGGCGTGCTGCGCATCGATGGTTTCGAGCCGCATCTTCAGTGGAAGCTCCAACTCCACGCGGTCTCCGGTCTTCCACTCGCGGCGTATCGCGGCGAACGCTCCGGGGACGGCCAGCCCTTTCTGCCGCGAGCCATTGACGGAGATGGATGCGCCCTCCGCCCATTCTGGAATGCGGAAGTTCATCGTAAGTTCCGTGGGTTGGGAACTTGTTACCGCGAAGGATACGTGTTCTTCGTACGGATACTGGCTCTCCTGGGTCAGCGAGAGTGCGGCGCCATTCTCGGTCCAGCGCAGCGTCGAAGGCACGTAGAGGTTGACGTAGAGGGCCTGCGGCGCGCGGAAGTACATATTGATGCGGTAGTCGGCCGCCACCTGGGGCAGAGTGCCGGAGCAGCAGGGCCAGCGGGCCTCCTTGTAGACGCGCTGGGCGTTGTAGTTGTAGTCGGCGTAGTAGAAAGTCTCGCCATTTTCCTGCAGCGGCTTTGCGCCGAGGACGGTGTTGTACATCACGCGCTCCATGCTATCGCCGTAGCGAGCGTCGCGGGTGACGCGGAGCAGATAGCGAGTCAGCTTGAAGTGCGCGTAGGAGCCGCACGGAGTCTCGAAGCTGTGGTGGGTATTGGTCAGGCTGGCGTAGACATCACTGCTGTTGGGGGCGCGCAATGTTTCATCCGGGCCCCAGCCGCCGGTGGCAAAGCTCTGCGCCTGCAACATGGCGAATGCGTTGCGCGCGGCGCGCAGATGCTTCTCGCTCCCCGCAACCATGTAGGCCATCATCGCGGAGCAGAGCGAATTCACGTAACTGTACGCGTGCCGGCCGCTCAGCACGTTTTCGTTGCGGGAGAGTGGATCGAACCACGTCTTGTCGTCCAGGTATTGCAGACCGAGATCGTAATAGCGGCGGCCGGCGCCGCGCTGCGAGGCGAGAAGCAGGTTCTCCGGGATGGTGTAAGACTCATCCCAGGTCCACGAGGCGTCGTCCTTGTCTTTGTCCTTCCTCCACGGCACATCATGTTCGATGGCGTGCCCGGGGAGGTGAGGCAGCGCGGTATCCGTGGTGTGTTCGAGAATCGCCAGCGCCTGCGGGTCTTTCACGTAGGTGTGCGAATCGAGAAGACCGATCAGCAGCTTGTCATAGGTGTAGGCGGGGAAGCGATTCTTGATATAGAAGTCTGCGCTGATGGTTTGAGCATAGAGGCGGTTGAGGCGGATCACCTTCTGGCGGGTTTCTTCGTCGCCGTGGATGGCGTAGGCGCGGGCCAGCGCGGAGACCCATTGCCCGAAGGTGCATGCAGGCGCGAAGCCGCGATCGACGTGTTTGCGGTAGTCGTAGCCGGGATCGTAGTCGTACCAGCCGCCCAGGTCATCGCCCGGCGCAGGCATGCCGGACATCTGCCGCAGCGGCTTCAACAGACTGTCTTCGCTCAACGCCATCAGAACGGCATGCGTGGTCATGAGTTGCGACTCGTGCAGATCGCTGGCCATCACCACGTCGCCGTAGCTGAACTCCGAGAGCGGGCCGGCAGCAGGCGGTTCGACTCCCCATGCACCACGGCTCCACAATCCGCCGCTGGTGATGGCGGCAGCCGCCAGTGAACTCGACTGAAGAAACTGTCTGCGGGAAGTCGTCATTCTTTTGGATCCCTCCTTTTGCCTTAAGTCAGTGTTTTTGAAACGCGGCACTTCAACCCGCGACGAACTCCTCTTCCTTCAGAACTCTGTGATATGCCGGTACGGTCAGGAACTCAACAAACTTCGGCGCGCGCACTAAATCCCGCATCAACGCTGCGGCTTTCTCATAAGCAGCATACCGTTCCGCATCGACGGCGCTCTTCTGTTGCTTGAGTTCGTTGTCGATCATACTTTCCACGAGGGCAATATTCACAACGCGGCCATCGGTGATGGCGGCCTTGTGATGTATCCACTGCCAGAGCTGCGCGCGGCTGATTTCCGCTGTAGCGGCATCTTCCATCAGATTGAACAGAGGCACGCAGCCGATGCCGCGTAGCCATGATTCCAGGTAGCCCAGGCCGATGGCCACATTCTGTTTCAGGCCGGCTTCAGTAATTTCGCCTTCCGGAACGCGCAGCAGATCTTCAGCCGTCGGATTGTAGTCGGGCAACTGTTTCGATATCTGGTTCGGTTGCGGCATCAGGCGATCGAAGATCTCCTGTGCCACCGGCACCAGTCCCGGATGCGCTACCCACGTTCCATCGTGCCCGTCGCCAGCCTCGCGTTCCTTGTCCGCACGCACCTGCGCAATGGCTTTGTCGTTTGCCACGGGATCGGACTTCACCGGAATGTACGCCGACATGCCGCCCATGGCATGCGCGTTGCGCCTGTGACAGGTCTTAATGGCGAGTTTCGAATAGCTGCGCATGAAGGGGGTGGTCATGGTGACCTGGGCCCGATCGGGTAGCAGCGCGTGGCCGTCATTGGAGAATTTTTTGATGAAGCTGAAGATATAATCCCAGCGTCCGCAATTCAACCCCGCGGAGTGGTCGCGCAACTCGTAGAGAATCTCGTCCATTTCAAAACTTGCCAGGATGGTTTCGATCAGCACGGTCCCTCGAATGGTCCCCTGCGGCAGGCCGATTTCCTTTTGCGCACGGATGAAGATGTCATTCCACAGCCGCGCCTCCAGGCGGCTTTCCATCTTGGGCAGATAGAAGTATGGTCCGCTGCCGAGCGCTACCAGCTTCTGGGCATTATGGAAGAAGTAGAGACCAAAATCGAAGATGGATCCGGACATCGGCTCTCCATCCACGAGCACATGGCGCTCCTCCAAGTGCCAGCCGCGCGGACGGACGAAGAGGACGGCTACCTTCTCGTTGAGTTTGTACTGCTTTCCCGTGGCGGGGTCGGCATAGGTAATGGTGCGGCGGACGGCATCGCGCAGGTTGATGTGGCCGTCGAGAAGGTTGTTCCACGTAGGGGTGCTGGAGTCCTCGAAGTCGGCCATGAAAATCCTGGCGCCAGAATTGAGCGCGTTGATGATCATCTTGCGATCCACTGGCCCGGTAATCTCCACGCGGCGATCGATGATATCGGCGGGCACAGGCGCCACGGACCATTCGGACTCGCGTATGGAGCGCGTGTCTTCCAGGAAGTTGGGCCGCTCGCCGGCATCCAGTCTCCTCTGCCGCTCCTCTCGCGCGTTCAGCAGTTGCTTGCGCCGCCCGTTAAACGTGCGCTGCAGGTCCACGATGAAATCGATGGCTTCCGACGAAAGGATAGTGGCATGGCTCTCAGTAATCGGCGCGAGTATTTCGACACCGGGAAGATCGACAGCTTTGGGCATGGTCATAATTTCCTTTGCAAAGGTCATGCATCACAATTGAATGGTGCTTGAAGTAAATCAAACGTGCAGGGCGAGCTAACTATGATTGTCCGGACCGCCCGTGTGCCGGTGATTGTCTAAGTGCAATAGATCATCGCGGGGAATGCCGCGCATCGATGCGTCCAGCAACTCCACTATATGAAAAGCAGGCATGGTCTTAAAACCCCGCCGGCGAAGGCCATGCATCAGTTGCAGCAAACAGCCTGGATTGGCAGATGCCACGGCCTCCGCGCCCGTGGACACAAGGTTATCCACTTTGCGGCTGCCGAGCTGATCGGCTGTATCGGGCTGCAGCAGGTTGAAGATGCCTGCCGAACCACAGCACAGCGTCGCCTCGGGAATCTCAGCGATGTCAAGGTCCGGGATTTGGCTGAGAAGACGTCTCGGCTGGTCGTGCACGCCCTGCGCGTGCTGCAGATGGCACGCATCATGATAGGCTACGCGCAGGTTGAGCGGATGACGCTGCGCCTGTGGTTCCAGTTCGCACAGGAATTCAGCGATGTCTTTGCATTTCGCGGAAAAAACCGCTGCGCGTTCGGCCCAATTCGGGTCGTCCCGCAGCAGGTGACCGTACTCCTTCATCGTGGAGCCGCAACCGGCAGAGTTGATGACCACCGTGTCGACATCGGCCGCTTCGAAAACTGCGATCATCTTCTTCGCTAGCGCTACCGCATCGTCTTCCAACCCGGAGTGGAGCATGATCGCGCCGCAGCATTGTTGCTCGCGGGGAATGATCACTTCGCAGCCTTCCGCGGCAAGCACGCGAGCGGTGGCCGCGTTCACATGCGAAAAGAAGACCTGCTGCACGCATCCGCTCAACATGCCCACCCGCCGACGGACGGTTTTCTTTGGCCGAATGAGGGAAGGCAGCTGCTCAAAGAATCGAGCCGGCACATCGGGCAACAACGCCTCCATCGCTCGAAGCTGCCTGGGCAGCAACCTATTGATCCCGCTGGTGCGCAGAAGCCAACGCATTCCGCTTTTCTGATAGACCAGCAACGGGAGTGCCAGCACGCGCAGCCGTTTCGGACGGGGAAACGTGGCGAAGATCAGCCGACGAAACAGGCGCTCGCCCATGCTGCGGGGGAGATTGCGCTCAATCTGCGCGCGCGCCGGTTCGATGAGCTTGTTGTACTGCACTCCCGATGGACAAGCGGTCATGCAGGCCATGCAACCGAGGCAGTTGTCCATGTGCAGCCGAAACCGCTCATCGAGCGGCGCCTCACCGTCGGCGGCTTTCCTGATCATGTAAATGCGCCCGCGGGGCGAATCCATCTCCTCGCCCCACAGCACGTAGGTAGGACATGCGGGCAGGCAGAAGCCGCAGTGCACGCAATCGTCGATGTATTTCTTCTCAGGCGGATGATGCGCGTCGAAGGCGCCACGATGTTCTGCCTTGGGAATGGTGTGGGTCATGGCGTCAGATGTTCCCCACAAAACGTCCGGGGTTGAGGATGCGTCCTGGATCGAAGCGGCGCTTGATTTCGCGCATCAGCGGAAAGGTTCCCCGATCCGGACCCCACACATCGACGCTGCCTCGCAGTTGGCTTGGAAGTTGAAGCGCAACCACGCTGCCGCCGGACCTGCTTACGCGCGCACGCAATCGTTCAATGAGCGCAACTAAAGTCGCATCCCCGGCGGAATGAACCGCAACCATCATCAAGCCGGTCGCCTGCGCCACCAGTTCCACATCCGTTCCCTCGCCGGCTGTCCATTGATGCAATTCCAGAGCCAACGGACATATTTCTGTGGGAAGCACTGAGACCTTCAGCAGCAGGGCATCGCTGTCCTCGAAGAGTTGATGCCGCGCGTTCCAGACTTCCTCTCCAAACTCCTTGATCGCAAGGGTTCCCAATATAGTCTGGATGCGCTTTTTGTACTCGCCAATGCAATCCGGTAGTGCCGCCATGCGGATGTCGAGCGCGCACTCGCCCCTAAAAACGCGCAGTTGTACGCATGATGGAGTCAGTTGCGCATCCAACAGTGCGCGCAGCGGCTCGGCAAGCGAGGAAACCGCCATACCAGCTTCGACAGCACCCGTCGCGATTGCCGTCCACGTCCGCCGGTGTTCTTCCACCGGATGCAAGCGAAAGTTCACCTCCGCGATCACTCCCAGCGTGCCGAAGCTGCCGGTCAGAAGTTTGTGCATGTCGTAGCCCGCGACATTCTTCACGACTTTGCCGCCGCTTTTCGCGATGGTCCCATCAGCCAGGACTATGGTCATCCCGATGATGAGATCGCGCAGACCGCCATACTTCAGCCGCAAGGCGCCGCTGTCATTGCACGCTACAATTCCGCCCACTGTGGCGCGCTCAGGATGCAAGGGATCGAGAGCCACTGTCTGCCCATGGATTTTGAGGGCGTTCTGCATTGCCGTCCACGAACAGCCGGCCTGCACCGTGCAGGTCATGTCCTGCCATGCGTGCTCGCGCAGTTGGTTGAGACGCGTCATGCTCAATTCGATGTCCGCCGTGAACGTGTTCCCCCAACCCAGTTTTGTGCCACCGCCGCGGGGCATCACCGAAAGGGCATTGGCGTGCGCAAAGCGCAAAACCTTCGCAACCTGCTGTATGTCTCCGGGAGCCACCTCGATGGTCTGAGCCGTTTCGCCGCGAAGACGCGTATGCTCCTTGCCGACCATCGCAGCGAGTTGAGCCACGCCTTGCTCCAGCGTCAATGCGGGCGATGCACTCATTAAAAAATCTCCGCAATCCCTGCCGTCTCCAGCGGATGGGGCGTATAGGGGCCGGGCTTCTCCGCGCACAGGCGGGGGCGCGGAAACACCTTATCGGGATTGGCGATATTTTCCGGATCGAAGGCGCAGCGAACCAGTTGCATGGTGGCCAGGTCTGGTTCCGCGAACATGTAGCCCAGCGCCTCCTGCTTGTCCTTGCCCACGCCGTGCTCGCCGGTGATGGAGCCGCCATGATCCACGCAGAGGCGCAGGATGCGA